>CAXNDA010000173.1:0-3861 GCA_964200875.1 Chloroflexota bacterium
CCGCAAGCTCGCGCGCAAGCTGCATCCGGACGTAAACCCGAGCGACAAGGCCGGCGAATCGCGCTTCAAGGAAGTCAACGCCGCCTACGAGGTGCTGTCCGACGCCGACAAGCGCAAGAAGTACGACCAGTTCGGCGCCAACTGGGAGCATGGCGACCAGATGAACGCCCAGTGGGAGCGCGCCCGCCCTCGGGGCGCCGGTGGCCCCTTTGGCGGCGCCGGTCACGGCGGCATCAACCTCGAGGATCTGTTGGGCAACATGTTCGCGGGTGGTCAACGCGGGGCCGGCGCCACCCGGCAACGGCGCGGCGCAGACACCGAACACAAGACCGACATCACGCTCGAGGAAGCCTACAACGGTACGACGCGCCTGCTGCAAGTGCAGAGCGAGGAGCGCTGCGCCGGCTGCAATGGCACCGGGGTCCTGGGCCGCAATCCCTGTGCGACGTGCGGTGGGACCGGCATGCGGCTGCAACAGCGCCGCATCGAGGTGAAGATACCACCTGGTGTGCGAGACGGCGCCCGAGTGCGGTTCGCCGGCGAGGGCCAGGCCGGCATCGGCGGGGCGCCGCGCGGCGACCTCTACCTGCTGGTCAGCATCCGGGCCCACGATGCCTTCGAGCGGGATAGCGATGACCTCTCGGCGGACATCGATGTGCCGCTGGCCACCGCCGTCTTGGGTGGCGAGGTGAAGGTGCGGACGCTCAAGGGCAGTCATATTGCCGTGCGGGTGCAGCCCGAGACCCAGAACGGCCAGTCTATCCGGCTGGCCGGATTGGGTATGCCGAAGTACCTGGACCCCACCAAGCACGGCGACCTGTACATCCGAGTGCACGTGCTGCTGCCCACCCACCTGACCGTCGAACAGCAGGCGTTGTTCCAGACCTTCGCCGAAAGTCTGGAGTAGCAGCGCATGGAACGTACCGGCGACGACCCCTGCTATGTCATCAGCATCGCTGCCCAGTTGCTGGGCATGCACGTGCAGACACTGCGGTACTACGAGCGAGCTGGGCTGGTGCAGCCATCGCGGTCCAATGGCAACATTCGCCTCTACTCACAGCAGGATCTGGACCGCGTTCGCGAGGTGCGCGGGCTCATGGAGGACCTGGGGGTGAATCTGGCCGGCGCCGAGGTGATTCTGCGCATGCGAGAACACCTGCGGCAGTTGGAGCGAGAGCGGGACATGCTGCGCGCCAAGGCCGAACAGTTGGAGACGGACATGGAGCTGGTGCGCCAGCAATTAGAGCCGCTGGCCAAAGCGGTGGAGCGGTATCGGCGGATGCGGACCGGGCCCCATTTGCGGGGTAGCACGACCGGCTAGCGATAGGTGCATTGGGGTGTATTGGGCCTTGCGGCCCAGAAGGAGTGTCTCGAATGACCATGCGACCAGATAGATTCACCGAAAGTGCGCAGGAGGCCCTCGCCCAGTCGCAAGACGTGGTGCGACGCTTCCGTCACAGCCAGTGGGACGTCGAGCACCTGCTGTACGCGCTGCTCGAACAGCAGAACGGCCTCACCGGCCAGATTCTGCAAAAGCTGGGCGTCGACAGCGCGTTGGTGCGGCAGCGGCTGCACACCGCGCTCGACGCCGCACCCAAGCAGCAGTACGAGGCGACGCAGATCTACGCTACGCCGCGCATCGCCACCATGTTCCAGGCTGCAGATGCCGAGTCGAAGCGGATGAAAGACGAGTACATCGGCGCCGAGCACCTGCTGATCGCCGTGGTCAACGAGCGCGACGGCCAGAGCGCGAAGCTGCTGAAGGAATTCGGCATCGATCAGGAGAAGGTCTACCGCGCCCTGCATGAGGTGCGCGGCAACGCCCGGGTCGAGGATCCGCGGGCCGAGAGCAAGTACCGCTCGCTGGAGAAGTACGCCACCGACCTCACGCAGCTCGCGCGCGAGGGCAAGCTCGATCCCGTCATCGGCCGCGACACCGAGGTGCGCCGCGTGATGCAGGTGTTGACCCGCCGCACGAAGAACAACCCGGTGCTGGTGGGCGAGGCCGGCGTGGGCAAGACTGCCATCGCCGAGGGGCTGGCCCAGAAAATTGCCGCCGGCGACGTGCCCGAGGTGCTGAAGAACCGCAAGGTGCTTTCGTTGGACATGGGCTCGCTGGTCGCCGGCAGCAAGTTCCGCGGCGAGTTCGAGGAGCGCTTGAAGGCGGTAATGGACGAGATAAAGCAGCAGTCGGGCGAGATCATCCTGTTCATCGATGAACTGCACACGGTGGTGGGCGCCGGCGCTGCCGAGGGCGCGCTGGATGCCAGCAATATGCTGAAGCCCGCCCTGGCCCGCGGCGAACTGCAATGCGTGGGCGCGACCACACCCGACGAATACCGCGAGCGCATCGAGCGGGACGCCGCCCTGGAGCGCCGTTTCCAACCCGTGTGGGTGGAGGAGCCCGACGAGGCCACCGCAGTCGAGATGATTCGAGGCGTCCGGGCCCGTTACGAAGCCCACCACAAGGTGAAGATCACCGACGATGCCCTGGAAGCGGCCGTGCACTTGAGCAGTCGCTTCATCCCGGACCGCAACCTGCCCGACAAAGCCATTGACCTCATCGACGAGGCAGCCTCCAAGCTGCGCATTGATGCCGAGGATCTCCCGGCCGAAGTGAAGACCCTGGAGCAACGGGTGAAACAACTCGGAGACGAGGAAGACGCGGCCGCGCAACGCCAGGACTACCAGGCGGCGGCACAGTCGAAGTCCGAGCGCATTGCCGCCGAAAGCGAATACAACGAAAAGAAGACCGCTTGGTTGCAGGAACGGAAGATCGACGATGAAGTCGACGCCGAAGACGTCGCGGGACTGGTACACCAGTGGACGGGCATACCCGTCACCCGGCTGCTTGAAGGCGAGGGCGAGAAGCTGCTGCACATGGAGGATCGCCTGCACGAGCGGGTCATCGGCCAGCAGCAGGCCATCGAGGCGGTGTCCGACGCGATCCGGCGCGCACGCGCGGGCCTAAGCGACCCGAAGCGCCCCATCGGCAGCTTCATCTTCCTGGGCCCCACCGGCGTGGGCAAGACGGAGCTGGCCCGGGCCTTGGCCGAGTACCTGTTCGACGACGAAGATGCGATGGTTCGCATCGACATGTCGGAGTACGGCGAGAAGCACACGGTGAGCCGCCTGGTCGGGGCGCCTCCCGGCTACGTGGGCTACGACGAGGGCGGCCAGTTGACCGAGGCGGTGCGACGGCGGCCCTACCGGGTCATTCTGTTCGACGAGATCGAGAAGGCGCACCCCGACGTGTTCAACGTGCTGCTGCAAGTGCTGGAGGACGGTCGCTTAACCGATGGTCAGGGCCGCACGGTGGACTTCCGCAACACCATCATCGTGATGACCAGCAACCTGGGGACCTCCGAGGCCGGCCGGGAGACCATCGGCTTTGCCGGCACCCACGGCTCGCGGGACGAACAGCGCAAGGTCGAGGCCGCGGTAGAAGAGGCCCTCAAGCGCACCTTCCGGCCCGAGTTCCTGAACCGCATCGATGACACCATCGTGTTCCGCCCGCTCACCGAGGAGGAGATTGGCCGGATCGTCGAACTGCAGGTCGCGCTGGTGCAAGAGCGTCTGGCAGACCACGGCATCGGCATAAAGCTGACCGACGCCGCCAAGGCGTGGCTCGCCCAAGAGGGGTACGACCGCACCTTCGGCGCCCGGCCGCTGCGGCGCACAGTGCAACGCCACATCGAGAACGCCGTCAGCAAGAAGATGCTGGCCGGCGAGTACCAAGACGGCGATACCGTACTGGTCGATGGCGGGGCCGGTGGCCTCACCTTCGCCAAAGAGCACACAGAGGTCGCCGCGACGGCGTAAGCCATCGCGAGCAGGACGCAGAAGGGGGTGGGCCGAGTG
>CAXNDA010000174.1:0-3842 GCA_964200875.1 Chloroflexota bacterium
TTGCGTCTAAGCCCTGGGCTACCCAAAGAACTCGGTGATGGCTTGGGAAAACTCCTCAGCGTTCTCGTAGTGCACCTGGTGTGCGCCGGTCTCAATGATCACCAGCTTCGACCCTGGTACCAGCTCCACCAGCTTCTCGGCGGTCTGGCTGGTGGGGTCGCCGCGGCCGATGAGGAACAGCGTGGGCATGGTGAGGTGTGGCAACCGGCGCAGCAGATTGAACCGCGCCCGGTTGGCCCCGTCGGCCATCGTCTTCATCATGCCGCCGTAGGCCTCGGCGTAGCCCGGCTCGTTCAGCTTGCTGACCTTCGCCGCCACCAGCGCGTCGAACTCGGCCGGGCTCGCCTCCGTCATCATGGGGGTCAGCGCCTGCCGCACCTTCTCCTCGCTGGGCACCTCGAAGCTGGCCAGCCGGGCGTTGGCGGCGCCGTGGAAGCCGGGGTTGCCGGTCATCACCACTTTGTCCACCCGATTCGGGCTCTCGTACGCCAGCAGGCCGGCGATCCAGCCGCCCATCGTCGCGCCCACGACATGGCTGCTGCGGATGCCCAGCGCGTCCTGGAACTCGCGCACGAACTCGGTCATGTCGGGGAACGCATCGACCGTGGGGTTGTCGCGGATGTCGCCGGGAGGCCAGCCAATGAAGTCGGGTACCAGCACTCGATAGCGCTGGCTGAGGTAGGGCAGGGCCACCCGAAAGTCGTCGGCGCCGCCCATCACCGACGCGCCGTGCAGCAGGATGACGGGATGCCCGGTACCCGCCTCCAGGTAGCGGGTCTTGCCGTGGCTCAGGGTTACCTCTTTGGTTGCGATAGCTGCTGTCGTGGTCATCAGTCTGCTCCTTCTGTTATGCGTTCGCTGGTTCGCGGGTCGCCCGCACGGTGCCGGCGGCCATCGCGTCCACGCTATGGTGCCACTCTCGCTTCAGATCGTCGACCACCGGATTCGAGAATCCGCCGATGCCGGATATCTCGATACGGCCGACGTCGCCGTCTTGCAATGGGCCCAGACCCTGGTGGTTGGTGCCGCACATGAACATGTCGCCCGGCTTCAGCGTGGTGATGGCCGACATCGTTTCGATGAGTTCCGGGATGCGGTGCTCCATGTCGCTGGTGTGATAGTCGTGGCGGATCTGGCCGTTCACCCAATACTGCACATGCAGATTATGGGGGTCGGGCACCTCATCCGCCGTCACGATGTAGGGGCCAATCGGACAGAAGGTGTCGAACGACTTGCCGAAGTTGCCCGGCATCCACGGCCCGTCCCCGGTGTTGGGCGTGAGGCCGGGCCCGCCCAGCCACGGGGCCCGCGCCGACACATCGACGCCGGCGAAGTAGCCGAACACGTGATCCATCGCTTGCGCTTGGTGCACCCGCGTCGCCGCCTTGCTGATGACGAACGCCAGCTCGGCCTCGTGGTGGAAGATGCGCGCCTGGAACGGTGGCAGCACCACGGTGTCGTTAGGCCCGATGATGGAGTCCGGCGACTTGAAGAACAGGCTGAGCGGTTTGGGCTTGCCTCCCTGCACCATCTCCATGTAGTTGCCCTGCCCCATCAGCATCTTGCCGGGGCGCGGCACCGGTGGCCGCAGCCGCACCTTATCGAGCGGCACCGCCTTGCCGCTCTCTGCGACAGCCTCGAGTTGAGGCCGCAGCAGGGTGAAGTTGGTGATCCAGTTCTCCAGCAGCAGCTGCGCGTGACCGGGGTTGTAGGGGCGCAGCACCTGGCTGACGTCTACCACACCCCTATCGGTAATGACACACGGTCGAAAGTCGTCGTAGAAACCGATCTTCATGAACGTCTCCTTACTTGTTGGTAGTGCGGCAAGTACCTGGGCCGCTCACCCTGAGGCCCTCGAAGGGCGAGCGGAGAACCAACTGCTGGGACTCGATGGCCGCTCGTGCTTCGAGAGCCTCAGCATGAGCGGGGAGAACACCCGTCAACCTCGCGACAGCCCGTTCCCCCGTTGGTAGCCTTGCTGCCGCTTCCGCCCGCTATGCTCGGCCGGCCGCGGCCAGCCGTCCCGCCACGGCGTCGTCCACCGAAGCCGTCTCGTCGACGTCGAACTGCACGTTGCGGACCGCCCAGCCCTGGGGCCGGAAGGGCTCCTCCAGCTCGCGGCCCTCCATCAGGTCGCGGGCGGCCTTCAGGATGTGGCGGCGCACCCGGATGATCGACTCGTCGGAGCTGACCAGCCGCTCGACGGTGCGGTCCATGATCGCGCCCCGCTGATCCTCGATGAGGGCCGTGTCCTGCGTCGAAAAGCTCTTGATGCCGGTGTAGTTGTAGTTCCGCTGCATCACCCGGTCGATGTTGTAGTCGTTGTGCATGTTGTCGACGCCGGTGAAGGTGCCTGGGATCAGCGGCGGGTACAGGAAGCCGCCGTGCTTGGCCTCCCACAGCTCCTTGTCGGTCAACGGCTCGTTGGGGTTGTAGCGGATGCGCCAGAACATGCAGTTGCCATCGTCGATGGGCACACGGATGTTGTTCTGGCTCACCACCCGGTCGCTGCCGCTGGTGGTGGTGGTAGGCATCACCCAGTGGCCCATACCCACCCGCAGCTTGCCCTCGCCGCCGGTGCGGGTGGTCACATTCATCACGCCGTAGTCGGTGTCCTCCACCTGATAGTAGCGGGGCATGCGGTCGGCGATGGCCGCCTGGGTGGCGCGCCGCACCCGGATGCGGGGGTTGTTCGCCTGGTCGCCCAGCGTGCTGTGCAGGAAGTTGGCGTGACTGGCGTCGAGGTCGCCCTCCAGGCTCTGGAAGTAGTTGCACTCGATGTGCATCTTCCAGGTGTAGCGATGGGCGTCCGGCAGGTCCATGAAGCGGTAGCCGGGCAGCGGCGGCACCCGGTCCTTGGGCCCCATGTACACCCAGATCGCGCCGCCCTTCTCGACGGCGGGATAGGCGGTGATGGTCACCTTGTTCTTGAAGGTCTCACCCTCGGGCGCGTTCGGCAGGTCGGTGCACGACCCTTCGACATCGAACTTCCAGCCGTGGTAGACGCAGCGCAGGCCGTCCTCCTCGTTGCGGCCGAAG
The DNA here is from genome assembly GCA_964200875.1 of Chloroflexota bacterium. Classification (GTDB taxonomy): domain Bacteria; phylum Chloroflexota; class Dehalococcoidia; order SHYD01; family SHYD01; genus SHYE01. The sequence continues at coordinate 3,040 of CAXNDA010000174.1, forward strand.
AACATCGGCGCGCCGCGGTGTGGACAATAGGCGTCGACCACGCCGACGCGGCCGGAGCTGTCCTTGAAGGCAATCAGGTCCTCGGAGAGCACCCGCAGCCGCTTCGGGTCGCAGTCGGGGCCGGGCAGCTCGGTGGCCAGCATCACCGGCAGCCAGAACCGGCGGAACAGCGCGCCCATGGGCGTACCGGGGCCGGTCTGCGTCAGCATCACGTTTTCTTCTTGGGTCAGCATGCAAGTCTCCTGCGGTTGGGGTGGTTGAGAGTGGCGCGGCCCGACCGCGCTGGTGGTTGCAGTGATACGCCGATGCGGGGTGGATGTCAAACTAAGGGCTGGTAAAACTGGGCCAAGGCATCGGACTACCCCGGCCGAGGTAGGTCGCCGAAGCGCCTGCAACGCAGGGCTGTTGCTTGAGCCACGTCGAAAGCATCAGCCCGTCGGCCAAAGACGCGTCCACCACCCTGACGGCAGGCTGGCGTTGGGACGCTCGCCGCCGCACCCAGCAGGTGGTCAGCGCCCCGCCGCGTAGTGCCTTCGACGCGGCTCAGGTAACATGCTGGCTGCCAGCAACGTTGCCACCGACCTGTGCCACCGGAACTTGCGGGTAACCTCATTGCCCGGTACCGTCGTTGCATGAGGTCCTTCACCTTCCGGCCCTGCGCTCTCCAACCAAGAACCACCTGCCTCCTACGGGCAGATTGCAGATTAAGGAATGGTTTTTGCGATTCAAACTGGCCCAACCAGGCTCACCAGCGTGGGCCGGTTGAGTAACGAGGCATCGTGAAGATTCGCGTCAACCGCATC
>CAXNDA010000175.1:0-3798 GCA_964200875.1 Chloroflexota bacterium
TACCCCCCAGCAGCGTCGGTGACCACCTAGTGTCGCCATTGCTGGCGATGGGCGTGCTGGCGGCGCTGTATGAACGGGAGCGCTCCGGACTCGGGCAGGAAGTAGACATAAGCCTAATGCAGGCCGGGTTGTGGGGCCTCGGGGCCGACGCTCAGCAGGCGTTGGTGTCCGGCAAGTCGCCGCACAGCACCGGACGGACCGGCCGCCGCAATCCCCTCCGCAACACCTACCGGACGGCCGACGGGCGCTGGTTTCTGCTGAACTCCCAGCGCGACCGCGAGTGGCCCGGGTTCTGCATGGCAGTGGGGCGGCCGGACCTGCGGGAGGACCCACGGTTCACCACCCCCGATGCGCGCAACCGCCACTGCCTGGAGTTGGTGGCCGTACTCGAAGAGCTGTTCTCCACCGACACCTTGGCGGGTTGGGGCGAACGGCTCGATCGGTCCGGCGTGGTGTGGGCGCCGGTGCAAAGCCTGCAAGATGCCTTGGCCGACGCGCAGACCATCGAGAATGGCTACCTCGCGGAACTGGACCAGCCCGGCTACGGCCGTATCCGCACCCTCCGGCCCCCGCTTGCCTTCAGCCGCAGCGAGGCTGGGCCCTTCGGACCGGCTCCCGAAGCCGGCCAGCACACGGAAGAGGTGTTGTTGGAAGCCGGCTTCACCTGGGATGAGATCACCGTCTCGCGTGAGTCTGGCGCAATCGGCCTCGACGCCGAACGTGACGGCGCCGTTTAGTGGCTGGCGTCCTCGACGGTGTACGGGTGCTAGAGGTGGCGACCTGGATCGCGATGCCCGCGGCCGGTATGCTGATGGCCGACATGGGCGCCGACGTGGTGAAGGTGGAGTCACTGACGGGCGACACCTGGCGCGGTTCCCGAACCCCGCGCTACGGCATGGCGGCAAGTCCGCTCGGCGGCAACCTCACCTTCGAGGTCGACAATCGCAGCAAGCGTTCTATTGCCATCAACCTCGACCATCAGGAAGGACGAGCCGTGGTGCAGCGCCTGGCCGCTCACGCCGACGTGCTGACCACCAACCTGGTACAGCAGCGTCGCCAACGCTATGGCCTGACCTACGACGAGCTGGCGGCAACCAACCCCCGCTTGATTTACGCCGCGTTCACCGGCTATGGGCAGCTGGGCCCCGACCGCGACCGGCTGGGTTTCGACTACACCGCCTTCTGGTCCCGCTCCGGCGCACTCAGCGGCCTGGGCGAGCCCGGACAGCCGCCGGTGGCCCCTCACGGAACCATCGGCGATCACCTGAGCGCGCCGCTGCTGCTGGCCGGCATTCTGGGTGCGCTGTACGAGCGCGAGAAGTCGGGACGCGGCCAGCTGGTGCAAAGCTCGCTGCTGCAGGCGGGGCTCTGGGCCAATGTGGCCGGCATGCAGCGGGCGCTGGTGACGGGCGAGGACCAGCAGCCCATCAGCCGCCTTGCCCCCGGCAACCCGCTGCTCAACAGCTACTGCGCCGCCGACGGCCGCTGGTTCTTCTTCGTGATGAACGGCCCCGCCGACTGGCCGAAAGTGGCAAACGCCGCCGGTCATCCAGAGTGGCTGGATGACCCCCGATTCGCCACGCCCGACGCCCGTGCTGAACATAAAGTGGATTTGGTCGGCCTGCTGGATGTTGCCTTTGCCGAGCATGATCGCGACGAGTGGAGCCGGCGCTTCGACGAGCACGGTGTCATCTGGGGGCCGGTGCAACGCTCCTCCGAGGCGGCCGCCGACCCGCAGGTGCGCGCCAACGGCTATGTCGCCGCCGTGCCGCACCCCACCCTCGGCAGCTACGAGAGCGTCGCGGTACCGCTGCAGTACAGCCGCAGCGACGTTGGACCCAAGGGCCCAGCGCCGGCGGTCGGTCAGCACACCCGCGCCGTGTTAGCTGAAGCCGGCTACAGCGCCGCGGAGGTTGAGGGGCTCCTGCAGGCCGGCGCGGTAGGGGCACTTTGAAGCTATCTCTTCAGGACCTCCCTCCAGGGCTCAGGCCTCCACGATTCGTACGGCCAAACGGCGAGTACGCCTGGGGGGGAAAGGACTTGGAGGAGGTGTTCGTCGACGCAATCCGAGAGCAAGTCGCCGTCGCCTCGGCTGAGCTGTTGTATGTTACCCCCGGAGCGACATATGGAAGCGTGCCTTTCGTCGAGGATGGGGCAGTGAAGTGGTACCTGTGCATTTGGCAGGCACCGGATAAGGAACCAGACCAGCCGTGGCCGGACTTCGTAGCCGCCTCAATCGCCTTCGCAAAGGAATGGCTGGCGAAGTGGACGCCTGAATCATCGCTGCCGCCAGGGGATGGCATCATATATTATCTTCTCGATCTAGAGTCGGCTGAGACCTATCCTGAGCGCCATACCTATAGGTGGGCCTTGTGACATCCCCGCTCGACGGCATCCGGGTCCTCGAAGTCGCTTCGTGGATCGCCGTGCCCGCCGCCGGGGCGCTCATGGCCGACCTTGGCGCGACCGTCATCAAGGTCGAGTCCGGGATCGGCGACGCCTGGCGGGCGGCCTCCCGCCGTGCGGTCAGTAGCTTTCCGGGCAATCCCGGCTTTCAGCTCGATAACCGGGGCAAGCAAGGTATCGCCATCAATCTCGACCGCGCAGATGGACAGGCTGTGGTCCGCCGCCTTGTGCAATCGGTCGATGTGTTCACCACCAACCTGGTCCCCGGACGCCGGCTGCGCTATGGCCTCGCATATGAAGCGCTCGCGGCCACCAATCCCCGCCTCGTCTACCTCGCCTTCAGCGGCTATGGCGACGATGGCCCCGATCGCGACCGCCTCTCCTTCGACTTCACCGCGTTCTGGGCCCGTTCCGGCATGCTCGACATCATGGCCGAGCCCGATGCTCCACCGCCGATGCCGCCCGGCAGCATGGGCGACCACGCCACCGCCCCGCTGCTGCTGGCTGCCATCATGACCGCGCTGTTCGAGCGAGAGCGCTCCGGCCTCGGCCAGCAGGTGCAGACCTCGCTGTTGAACAGCGCGCTCTGGGCGTTGGGCTCCGACCTACAACAGATGCTAGTGGGCGGCCCCGTGCCCAAGGCCACGCCGCGCCTCCAGACCAACCCCATGCGCAACAGCTATCGGGCCGGCGATGGCCGCTGGTTCATGCTGATGGCCCCGGCCGAACGCGACTGGCCACGGGTGTGCGCCGCGCTCGAGCGCCCGGAGCTGGAGCACGACCCCCGGTTCGCCGCATTCGCCGACCGCACCCGCAATGGGCCGCAGTTGATCGCCGAGATGGACGCTACCTTCGCCGTCCGCCCTCGCCGGGAATGGGGCGAGCGGCTTGACGCTCAGGGCGTGGTGTGGGGGCCGGTGGAGGCGCTGCCCGGCGTGCCCGACGACCCCCAGGTGCAGGCCAACGGGTACCTGACCCAGAACACCCACCCGGCCGTGGGTGCCTATCTCACCCTCAACACGCCCATGCGGTTCAGCCGCAGCGAGGCCGGTCCCCGCGGCCCCGCGCCCGAGGTGGGCCAACACACCGAAGAGGTGCTGCTTGCCGCCGGCTACACCTGGGACGACATCACGGCGCTGCGTGACTCCGGCGCGATTGGCGTGTAGTCGCGGGTAACGGCGCCGAGGTGAGAGTGCTTCGTCGCAAAGCCTCGCTCGCAACGACGAGTTCCGGCGCTCACCGTCATTGCGAGCCGGCCGCCAGGCAGGCGTGGCAACCCCCTCTCGTAGGCAACGCGTGATGGCGAGGAGAGATTGTTTCGTCGCAAAGCCTCCTCGCAACGACACGTCCCCGGCACTCACCGTCATTGCGAGCCGGCCGCCAGGCAGGCGT
>CAXNDA010000176.1:0-3753 GCA_964200875.1 Chloroflexota bacterium
GCCCTGCTCGAATTCAAGGTCAAGAACCGGCCGTGGTCCGGCAACCAACTATCGGCGGTGCCGCCCAGTGAGTCACTGAAGCAGGCCTATACGCGTATGTGCCTAGATAAGAGGTCGTACCTAGTAGTTGCCAATGGGAACGAGCCGAAGTACAACGATGTTAAAGGCGTGATTTCCTTCGGCTCAATCACAGATGCTTTCCTGCGAGGGGAGTCCCCGCAGCAGGTCAGGGAGTGTATGGACCCGAGGCCACCTGCCGTTGGCCTTGATGGAGATATCGAGCAGGTCATTGATGACCTCGCCAAACATGAAGTGGTTTTGATAACCGGGCCTGGCGACCGGGTAGTTGGGATAGTCACTGCGTGGGACTTGCAGGAAGAATTTTCGTCGCTCGCTGTGCCGTTCTCTCTGATCGCTGAGGTTGAGTCGCGCTTGCGAATTGCCGTCGCAGCCTTGAGCCTAACGCAGGTCCGTGATTTCTTGACAGAGCAAGGGGTAGATACGGCTGGGTACCAGTCTGTCAACGATCTGACACTTGGTGAATTGCTGCGTATCCTGCAGAATCCGGTCCTTTGGGAAGTAGTAGCTATTCCCAACTATGATCGTGCGCTCCTTATCGGTGCCCTTGAGGAGGTCAGAGATTTTCGCAACGATCTAATGCACTTCCGTGGTCCTCTTGAAGCTGGTGACATCCAGAGGCTCCGTGATGTCTGCGAGATGGTGAGACGGATACCGTTGAAGAAGAAGTGACTATTACGTTGCGTTGGCGACACCGTCTCATGCTCGTCACTCCGTGAAGACATCAGTCCGGCAGCACCTCATCCGTTGGCCGTAGCGGGATTTCGACGGCGCCTGCCACTACCCCGAGCATGAGGTAGCACCCGATGAGGGTGGTCATCTCCATGAGGCAGGGTACGCTCCAGCGCGCTTTTAGCCGGTCGAACAGTGCGGCGTCGCAGGTGCTGTGGGTCACGAGCTGCTGCACGTAGCGGTAGACGTCGGCCTCGTCCGACGTCAGGCCTTCGGGCGCTCGCTTCGCTCGCACGGCGTCGATGTACTCCTCTCGCACACCGGCCTTGCGAGCGGGAGCGAGGTGGTCGGCCCACACGAACTTGCTGTTGCGTTCACGGGCGACCGCCAGGATGATCCACTCGACCTGCTCCAGCGCGATCTTGCCCTTGAACCGCAGGTAGCTGCTGACCTCGAACACGCGCTCACAGATATCGGGGCTGTGCAGCAACACGCTGGATGGACCCTGAACGTGGCCGTAGGCGCCGGCCAGCCGCTCGAAGACCGAGAGCTGTTCGGGTGAGACCTGATCGCGGGTGCTGAGTTGGGGTACGCGTGGCATATGTCTGTCCTCAGATGCGGAGAAGTCCCCCCAGACTAGCAGACCAGCAGGCGGCTCGGCGAGTAGCGCGACCCAGAGAATCGCCCTATGGGACTGGCGCGAACTACTGCGTTTGACATTGGTTGAGGGCAGCGCTACAGTGACCCAATCCCGCCGTCTTGACCGGTGGGGGGCATCCTTTCGTCATTCGCGGCGGCGATCCGCCAAGCAGGTGGTGTGCAATGCAATCTCTTACCGTGCCAACACTCGTGGCCGTCATCAGTATGGTGTCGATAGCCTGTGGCGGCGCTCAGTCTGCCCCCGTCGCCAGCGTACCAGGCGGGCCGAAAACCGATCGGCTGGTGATGGCGTTGCCCGGCCCATCGGAGGAGAGCAACGAGACCCGTCACCTGAATCAGCCCCAGGTCTGGCAGCTCCGCCCGATGTTCGAGTACGTGCTGGGTATGGACGCGAAGACCGGCAAGATGATCCCCGAGCTGGCCACCGAATGGAAGCTGGAACCGGACGGACAGTCGTTCCGCTTCAAGTTGCGGCAGGGCGTGAAGTTCCACAACGACACCGGCGAGTTCACCGCCGCCGACATCAAGTTCACCTGGGAGGACTTCACCCAGGATGATTCCGCCCACGGCCAGGCCATCCAGTTCAAGAAGGGCGTCGCCCGCATCGAAGTGATGAGCGACTACGAGGCCGTCATTCAACTGACCGAACCTGACGGCAACTTTCTGCACGCGCTGGGCGAGGCCGAGGGGGGCATGGAGGTGGTGGGCAAAGCCAGTGCCGCGAAACAGGGCGCGCCTTCGCTGCAAGCGCAGCCTTACGCAGGCACGGGCCCGTACCAGTACGTTGGGCGTCAGCAGGGAACCCATGTCCGCTACAAGCGGGTGCCGTATCAGCACTGGAAGACGACTCCCGATTTCAACGAGTTCGAGTTCCGCTTCATCAAGGAAGGCTCCACCCGGCTGGCGGGCCTGCTGACCGGCGAGCTGCACCTGGCCACGCTGCCCGAGGACCTGATGATTGAGGCCACCAAGCAGGGCATGAAGACGCTGCGGGGTCAAGTGCCCGGACTGCGAACCTTCATGCGGGCGCATTGCTGCAACTACCTGGACCCGAAGGATCCCTCAAAGGGGATGAAGTATCCGGATAGCCCGCTGTGGGACGTGCGGGTGCGCCGGGCGCTGAACAAGGCCATCAACCGCGACGAGCTGAACAAGGCGTTCTTCGGCGGCAAGGGCGAGAACATTATCAACAATCACTTCCATCCCACCCGGCCGGGCTGGAACCCCGACTGGGAGAAGCGCTACCAGGACGAGTACGGCTTCGATCAGGCGAAGGCTCGCGCGCTGCTGGCCGAGGCCGGCTATAGCGCCGCCAAACCGCTGGAGACCAACATCTTCCCCACCTCGCTGCCGCAGTATGCTGGGGCGGAGGACGTGGCCGAGAGCATTGCGGGCTATTGGCGGTCGGTGGGCGTGAAGGTGAACCTGACACCGATGGATCAGGCCGAGTACGAGCGGCAGCGGCGCGGCGACCTGTTCCAGAACCTCTACGCCCTGGTGGGCACCAGTTCCGACCTATTCATTGCGCAGGTGTACACGGGCCTGGCCGGCGGCCGCAGCCTGACCGGATCGAAGGTGGTGGACCCGAAAGTCGACGCCCTTGTGGACACGGTGTACAAGACGCTGGACGAGGAGAGGCAGGACAGGATTTGGCGGCAGGTGGGCGATGCGATCTTCCCGCTGCACCAGACGATCAACCTGTTCTGGCTGCCGGCCGAGATTATGGTGAACCCCAAGTACGTGGACGACTGGGTGTTCCCCGGCGCCATCACCGGCACTTGGACCCACGTGCAGAACATCAAGGCCACTCGCTAGCGCAGTGCAGGCGGCGGGTGTGCCGGCTTAAGCGTGACCCTGGAAGTACGACGGAGGAGGGCTGAGCAATGTTGACACGAGACGAGAACGAGTTGGTGACGCGAGTGAGCGCTGGCACGCCGATGGGCGATTTGATGCGCCGCTACTGGATTCCGGCGCTGATGTCGCTGGAGCTGCCGGAGGCCGACTGCCCGCCGGTGCGGGTACGGCTGCTGGGCGAGGATCTGGTGGCCTTCCGCGATACCAGCGGCCGGCTGGGGCTCATCGACGAGAACTGCCCGCACCGCTTGGCCAGCATGTGGCTGGGGCGGAACGAGGAGAACGGTCTCCGCTGCGTCTATCACGGCTGGAAGTTCGACGTTGACGGCCACTGCGTCGACCAGATGAACGAGCCTGACCAGTTCGCCCACAAGATCACCATCAAGGCGTATCCAGCGCTGGAGATGGGCGGCATTGTGTGGACCTATATGGGCCCGGCCGAGAAGCAGCCACCGGCCCCCAACTTCGAGTGGACCCGGCTGCCGTCGT
>CAXNDA010000177.1:0-3750 GCA_964200875.1 Chloroflexota bacterium
GAACCGGACGCTGTCCGGCGCCTCAATGCAGCACTCCACAAGATGCACAAGATCGCGGGCGGAGTGCGCCGTCGCATAGGTACGGGGGCTGCTCGGCGCAACGGTCTCCTGCCCTTCCCGCAGCACCGTCCCAAAACGCAGGCAGAGCACCGACATGCGGTGTTCATCCACATAAGAACGCGCCATCGCTTCGCCAAACACCTTCACCACGCCGTACGCGCCGGAGGGGCGGACCGGCCAGTTCGCCGTTATCTGCGGCACCTTAGCTGCATCAAGCCCGGTATAGTCCCCGGCACAGATGGCGGAATAGGGGTACTCGTGCTCGTACTGCTCGGTCGCTCGGCTCGAGCTTGCGAAGACGACGCGCCGCACGCCGGCAATGCGCGCCGCTTCGAACACGCTCCGAAAAGCGGGGAGGTCGTTCTGGTAGGCCGAATCCCAGGTCCCGGGGAACGGCGTGATCCGCAGAACGCAGAGCACGGTGTCTTGGCCCTCGAACAAGTGCTGCACCACTGCGCGGTCCCGCACATCGGCGGTGTGCATATTCGGCGCCTCGACGGGACGCAGGTCGACGCCGCTGACGTCATACTTGTCACTCAGACCTTGTAGCAGCGTCGAGCCCATCCGCGCCGCAGCGCCAACCACCAAAATCTTCCGGCCCTTTGCCATGACGCCCCCTTGCTCCACTGTTTCACGGTATTGTAGTGCCGACAGCCCGGTGCCGCAGGGGACGATTCAGGGCGGGCGAAACCGAGCACATGGAGGTGGCATATGGCGAGCGTGGTGTTCGGACTGGCGTCCACCCGCAGTCCTTTGGTGAGCATGTCGCCGTTGCTGTGGCCGGCCCTGGGCGAAAGGGACCGGGCAAGCCAAGACTTGCATCGCCGCGACGGGAGCCCCGTCACCTATGACCAACTGCTGCAGGCGGCCCCGGCACATATGCAGCGCGAACTGTCGCCGAACGCGCTGCAAAGCAAGTACGACCGTGCGCAAGATGCCCTGGCCACCCTCGCCCAGCAGTTGGCTCACGCTGACCTCGACGCGTTGGTGGTGATTGGCAACGACCGCGATGGCGTAAACATCCTGGCGAGCAACCGGCCGGCCATCCTGGTCTATCGTGGCGAGACCGTGCGCATCGCCCCGCGCGCGGTCAACCCCGACGCTGATGAGGTGACCCGGGCCCCGCTCTGGGCCTGGGGGCGTGAAGCGGCCGTCCATCCCGTCGCTGTCGATTTGGCGCTTCACTTGGAGGAGCATCTCATCACGCGGGGCTTCGACGTCGCAGATTCGGTCTCGATGCAGGCAATGGCCCATCCCTTCGGGTTCGTCTACACCCGACTCATGCCCGCCAAAGTGATGCCCATCGTGCCCATCATCCTCAACGCACAACTGCCCCCGAACATCCCCACGCCCCAGCGTTGCTTCGCGCTCGGCCAGGCCATCCGCGCCGCACTCGAGGCGTGGGAGACCCCGGGACGCGTCGGCATTCTCACCAACGGCGGGCTCAGCATCGGCGTGCTGGAGGAGGATCTGGACCGCCAGGTGCTCTCCGCAATGGCCAAGGGTGACGCCGCAGCGCTAGCCGCCTTGCCTCGGGCATGGCTTCGAGGGTCCTCGGGAGAGGTGCTGAACTGGGTGACGGCCGCCGGCGCGCTCGAGCACCTGCCGATGCACCAGGTCGACTACATCCCCGCCTACCGCTCTCCCGCCGGCACCGGAAGCGGCCTCGCCTTTGCGTATTGGCGCGACCCCGCCACGTAAGTCGTTCTTGCGTTCGGACAAAAGCCCACGTCACGCCTGACGGTGTCCAGATGGGTTCGCTCAACAAGCGGTGGCGCCGAAGAGGGGAACAGACCCAGACGCTCCCGGCTAGACCGGCCACGTCATCCTGCGGGTTGCTTTTCCTGGGAGTGGACTGCCCCATCACTCACAAAATCCTCACGGCCTCGGCCGCTCCTTCATGCCCTCTTCACATAGGTCGGCCTACGCTACGGACACAGCTTGCGGCACTGGCCGACATACTATCGGAGGCACGAACATGCTCACCAAAGACCAGAACGAACTCCTTACCCGGGTTGGCCCCGGCACGCCTATGGGCAACCTGATGCGACGCTACTGGATGCCAGCGCTGCTGAGTTGGGAGCTCCCTGCGCCTGACTGCCCGCCGGTGCGTCTGCGCCTGCTGGGCGAGGACTTGGTGGCCTTCCGCGATACCAGCGGACACATCGGCGTGCTCGACGAGGCGTGTCCGCACCGCTTGGCCAGCATGTGGCTGGGACGGAACGAGGAAGACGGCCTACGTTGCGTGTACCACGGCTGGAAGTTCGACGTAACGGGTGCCTGCGTGGAGCAGATGAACGAGCCCAAGCCCTTCGCCCACAAGGTGCGCCTAACGGCGTACAAGACCGACGAGCGCGGCGGCGTGATCTGGGTGTACATGGGAGACCCGGCCGACATGCCGCCGCCGCCCGACTTTGAGTACACCCGAGTGGCAGATGACCACCGCGGCGTTACCAAGGTATGGCAGCAGTGCAATTGGCTCCAGGCGCTCGAGGGCGGCATCGACACGAGTCATGCCCCCATTCTGCACCGCGCCATCACCAAGAACACCTCCCGCGCCGGCATCGCGGTCGACGGCCCCTTCGTGCGCGGCGCCGCCCCCACCTTAGAGGTGGACATCACCGACTATGGCTATCGCTACTATGGCATTCGCGACTTGCCCGAAGGCGGCCAATACGTGCGCGGCTATCACTTCGTCATGCCCTTCACCCAGATCCGACCACAGCAGATCGGCCGCGCTGCCGAGCCTGTCAGCTACGTCGGCGGCCACCACTGGGTGCCCATGGACGACGAGAACGTGATGGTATGGAATTGGGTCTACAGCTACGGCGATTTCCACCCTACCGAAGACGACCGCAACCAGGTGGGCGCGGGCAACAGTCTGAAGGACGTGGACGCCGCGAACGGGTTCAAGAGCAAGGTGAACCGCGAGAACAACTGGATGATTGACCGCGACGTGCAGAAGAACGAGACCTATACGGGCATCCCCGGCGTGAACGCGCAAGACCGAGCGACCCAGGAGAGCATGGGACGCATCGTGAACCGCACCAAGGAGCACCTGGGCCCGGCGGATACGGCCATCATCGCCACCCGCCGGCTGCTGCAAGAGGCGTTGCGCACGTTGGCGGAGGGCGGCAAGCCCCGCGGCACGGGCGACACCTATCACAACGTGCGGGCCATGGAGAAGATCCTACCCAGCGGCGCTTGGCGGCAAGACCTCATACCGGAAATGGATCCCAGGGAGCGCCAATTGGCGGGCGTCCGCTAAGGAACCAGTTCAAGACGGTCGCCGTCATCGAGTCGGGGTCGGTCCCCACCGGGTGGGCTGTTTGCTGAGCCCGTCGAAGCGACCAGCAGGGTGGGGCCACCAGTGGTCAATGACGCGTGCCTTGGGGTCATGACAGCAGCGGGAGAGCCCGAGAGGGCGGCTGTCTAAGGGAGTGGGTAGGTTTCTGAGGGAGGGTGAGGTGACGCGTCGAATCCGTTCGTGGTGAGCTCGTCGAACCACCCCGCTGCTGTCCTCGACAAGCTCCGGGCGAACGGATTCTGTGCCTGGGCGCAAGAGGTGCCCACTCCCATAGGCGGCTGTCCTCTCGGGGCGGGCTGTTCGAGGGAACCTGTCTCAGAACTCGCGGTCACCCCGCGCAAGTCCTGTGGGAGCTTGAGGGCGGCAGCCCTCATAGACGTGGG
>CAXNDA010000178.1:0-3707 GCA_964200875.1 Chloroflexota bacterium
CGCCCGAACCGCGACCTCGACACCGGCATTCTGGCCCGACACCAGATGGTGGGCCACGCCATCGTCTCGTTCCCCGTCACCATGACCTCGGCCATGGCCAACAGCCCCTTCGAGCAGGCACTGGCGTCCGGTCTCGCGACCCTGGAGACGGTGCCTCAAGGCACCCTGGCCGAACGCATTCGGGCGGGCGGCGCAGGCATCGGCGCCTTCTTCACGCCCACCGGGGTCGGCACCCCCTTCGCCGATGGCAAGGAGCAGCGGGTGTTCGAAGGCGAACCCTGCGTGCTGGAGACAGCGCTCCACGCCGACTTCGCGCTGGTGCGGGCCCACAAGGCCGACGAGCTGGGCAACTTGGTGTATCGCGTCACCGCCCGTAACTTCAACCCCATTATGGCCACCGCGGCCACCACCACCATCGTTGAGGTGGACGAAGTGGTGCCGGTGGGCGCGCTCGACCCCGAGAAGGTGGTTACCCCCGGCATCTTCGTGGACCGCATCTACCTGCGGCCGCGGCAGGGTTAGCCTCGCCGATGGCGCGCCCCCAGGTGTTCCGCGACGTTGACGAAGCCGTCTCGGTGGTGAAGGACGGCGACGCCATCATGATCGGCGGCTTCGGCGGACGGGGATCGCCGGCATCGCTGCTGTCAGCCGTGGGCCGCAAGGGACCCCGCGACCTCACCATCATCGCCAACGGCCCCTCCGAACCGACCGACACCCCGGAGACGCCCGGCCTGGTGCGCCGCAAGCTGGTGAGCAAGGTCATCGTAAGCTTCCCGGTGCCCATGACCAGCGCCGGCGGCGTCCGCCCCTTCGAGGAGCAATGGCAGCAGGGCTTGATCGCACTCGAAACCGTGCCCCAAGGTACGCTGGCCGAGCGCATCCGGGCTGGCGGCGCAGGCATAGCGGCCTTCTTCACACCCACCGGGGCAGGCACCCCCTTCGCCGATGGCAAAGAGCAGCGGGAGTTCAACGGCGAGGTGTGCGTGCTGGAGACCGCGCTCCACGCCGACATCGCCCTGATCCGCGCCCACCAGGCCGACGAGCTGGGCAACCTGGTCTACCGGCGTACCGCCCGCAACTTCAACCCCATCATGGCCACCGCCGCCACCATCACCATCGTGGAAGTGGACGAACTGGTGCCGGTAGGCACGCTCGACCCCGAGACGGTGGTCACCCCCGGCATCTTCGTCAACCGCATCTTTGTACGAGGCTAGTGGTGCAGCGCATGTATAGTGATGTCCGAGGAAGGCGGGAGAGTCCAGAGAGGGCAGCAGCCCTTTCTGGACGGGGTGCTCGAGGGGGAACCCCCTCGACTCCAAAAAGTTCCATGGGTGGGCGGAGGGAAGACTCGCGCTCATCCGAAGGCCGCGGGCCGAGCCACATCACACTACTTGCAGCGCACCGCTAGCCCATGGCCCTCAAGACCTTCCCCATCACCCCCCAAGAAGCCATCGCCGGGCTGACCGACGGCGCCACCGTCATGGTTGGCGGTTTCGCCGGCTACGGCGTGCCGGTCCACCTGATGACCGCGCTGCGAGACAGCGGCCTCAAAGGCCTCACCCTTATCACCAACGACACCGTGAACTTGGCGGCCGGCAAGCCCAGCCCGGCCATGCTGGTGGAGGCCGGCATCATCCGCAAGGTCATCACCTCCTTCCCCATCACCGGGTCGGTGGGCGCAGAAATCGCCAAGGCCGAGGCGATGTACCGCTCGGGCGAGGTGGAGGTGGAGCTGGTGCCCCAGGGCACGCTGGCCGAGCGCATCCGCTGTGGTGGCGCAGGCATCCCAGCGTTCTACACGCCCACCGGCGCCGGCACCCCCTTCGCCACGGGTAAAGACACGCGTGACTTCAATGGCGAGTTGCAGGTGCTGGAGACCGCGCTCCACGCCGATGTCGCGCTGGTGCGAGCGAGCGTCGCCGATCGCATGGGTAACCTGGTGTTTCGCCGCACCGCCAAGAACTACAACCCGATCATGGCGGCCGCCGCCACCGTCACCGTGGCCGAAGTCGACACGCTGGTGAGTGCCGGCGAGCTGGACCCCGAGGCCGTCGGCGCGGCCGGGGTATTCGTCGACCGCATCTACCTACGCCCCAAGCCGTAATCCAAGGAGGCTGTTATGGAAAAAGAACGCATGCCCCGCGAGTTGATCCTGATGCGGGTGGCCAAAGAGCTGGAGGACGGCAGCTACGTCAACCTGGGCATCGGCATGCCTACGCTGGTGGCCAACTACATCGGCGACGGCAAGACCGTGATCATCCACTCCGAGAACGGGCTGGTGGGCACCGGCCCCATGCCCGAGCCGGGGCAAGAGGACCCCGACCTCTGCAACGCCGGCGGTCAGGCCGTCACCATGATTCCCGGCGCCGCGATTGTGCACCACGCCGATAGCTTCGCCATTGTGCGCGGCAAGCACCTGGACGCGGCCGTGCTGGGCGGCCTGCAGGTGGCGGAGAACGGCGACCTGGCGAACTGGATGCGGCCGGACCGCGGCGTCGGCTCTATCGGCGGCGCGGCCGACATCGCCCGCGGCGCCAAGAAGGTGTACGTGGCCATGGAGCACATCACCAAGGACGGCGAGTTCAAGATCGTGAAGAGGTGCAGCTACCCGCTCACCGGCGCCGGCGTGGTGCACACCATCTTCACCGACGCCGCCGTCATCCGGGTCACCCCCCAAGGCCTGGTGCTGGAGGAGGCGGCCCCCGGCTGGACGCCGGAGGACGTGCAGGCTATCACCGAGCCCACGTTGATTGTCAGCCCCGACTTCAAGGAAATCAGCCTGTAGGAATGACCACCCACGAAACAGTAGAGGGAACGGAGATCTCCAAGGAGCAGCAACTCCTGGAGGAATTCGTCCTTGACAACCGGGATCTGTACGAACTCGAATCGCTCGTCAATCGCTTCAATCTGTTTGAGGCGATAGGCGCCGTTCGCCAGGAGCTTCGGCACTCGGACTTCTTGGCGTTTATCCTGGACCCGCACCAGAGTCACGGATTAGGTGACTCATTCCTAAAGCGATTGTTGCAGGTCTCAGTGCTTCGGGGGAATCGTTCGACCCTGCCGATTAGCCCAATTGACTTTGACGTCTGGTCGCTTGATGAAGCTGTAGTCCGACGAGAGTGGCATAAGATTGACCTCTTCATCGAGGATGCAGCCCACAAGCTCATCGTAGGAATCGAGAACAAAGTTGACAGCGGTGAGCATTCGAACCAGCTTCAGCGCTCTTGGAAGGAGATGTCCGACCATTACCACGGCTGGACCATATTGGGGATCCTCCTAGCTCCTGAGGTTCGGAAGCCCAGTGATGACCGTTACGTAGCTATTGACTATGCGCTGGTCTACCAAGTGATGGGCGAGTTGTTGGAACTTAAGTCCTCAACCTTGGGTCCAGATATCCGAGTAGTCCTTACGCACTATTCCCAACTGCTAAGGAGGCACATCGTGGCTAACTCCGATATCGCTGAACTGTGCAGGCAAATCTACCACAAGCACAAGGCGGCTCTTGACCTTATCTATGAGCACCGCCCCGACCTTCAAGGGGTAATTCGTGACGCTCTTGAAGCGCAGATTAAGGATATCCCGGACCTCACTCCGGACTACTCATCGAAGTCTGCCATTCGCTTCTCAGTTGATGACTGGGACTCTAATGCTATGAAGTCCGGCTCCCAAACCAGTACAGGAAGGCTTCTTTTGTTCGAGATCACTAA
>CAXNDA010000179.1:0-3705 GCA_964200875.1 Chloroflexota bacterium
TTCCACCGTCTCCCGACGTAGTGCAGGCGGCGGCGACGAGAACCGCGCCCAAGAGCAGTACCGGCAGCCGGCCAATCATTGCGCACCTCGTGGATGGGGACTGACGGTTAGCTGGTGCGACGCGTGGCGGCAGCGCCAGCGGAAGGCTCCTGCTGTACCTGAGTATACACCTGCGTGGTCGCGATACTGGCATGGCCCAGGAATGCCTGGAGCTCGCGCAAGTTCAGGTTTCCCGAGTTCAGCATGTGCGTCGCAAAGGTGTGCCGCAGCATGTGCGGGGTGATCTCGATACGCAGGTTCGCAGCCTTCACGTAGTTCTTCAGAATCAGCCAGAAACCCTGGCGGGTGAGGCGCTCTCCCCGGCGATTGACGAACAAGGCGCGCTCTTTCGCCGTTTTCACCAGCTGGTCACGCGCAATACTCAGGTACTCTTGCACCGGGCCCACGGCTTCGGGCCGAAGTGGGATGAGTCGCGGCTTGCCGGTTCGGCTGATACAGCGCACCGCGGGGCTTTGCTCTTCCAAGCTCAGGTCGTCCACGTTCAGCTTCACCAGCTCGGTCACCCGCATGCCGGTGCCGTACAGCAAGGTCAGCATCGCCCAATCCCGGCGCGCCTCGGGGGTGTCGCGCTTGCTGGGCTGCAGCAGCAGCTCCCCCACCTCGTTCTCCGAGATGGTTTTGGGAAGCGCTCGCCGTACGCCGGGCGAGGCGACCCCGTCGGTCGGGTTCGAGGGGACGGTCTTGTCATCCGACAGGTAGTGAAAGAACGACTTCACCGAGGCGATCTTCCGGGCCACCGTGGCGGGGGCGTAGTGGCGCTCTTGCAGGTCGCGGAAGTAACTGTTCACCGTGTCGGCGGTCACCCCCGCCCAAGCAGCAGCGCTCGACCCATTGCTGGGCATGCCGCGGTGGTGAGTCAGCAGCTGCTCGAGATCGTTCCGATAGGCCACCAGGGTATTCGGCGAAAAGCCCTTGTCACGCTGAAGGTGATCGAGGAACCGGGTGATATCTTGTTCCATTGATTACTGCGCTTCGCTCTCTTGAAATGCCCGCTGATTATATCAAGCTGATTTCAGAAAAGGGAAGCGAGTTTAGGGGAGTTTGAGAATTATCACCACGCGCCTACCCGCTACCAACGGGGGCATCCGTGGGTTCGGGCCGCCATCGCAGGTACGGGCGCCGGGCAGCCGTCGCCTCGTCGAGCTTGCCGACCGGCGCGTAGTGTGGAGCGCTGAGCACCACCTCGGGATCATGTTCCGCCTCTTCGGCGATGGTACGCATGGCGGCGATGAAGGCGTCCAGCGTCTCGCGGCTTTCGGTCTCGGTGGGCTCGATCATCAGCGCTTCTTCCACAATCAGCGGAAAGTAGATCGTGGGCGGGTGGAAGCCAAAGTCGATGAGCCGCTTGGCGATAGCCAGGGTATTCACCCCCTTCGCCTTCTGCCGAGTGCCGTTCAGCACGACCTCGTGCATGCAGGGACGGTCGTGCTTCAGCGCATACACATCGGTCAGCTGAGCACGCACGTAGTTGGCATTCAGGACCGCGTTGTCGGCCACTTCTCGCAGGCCGTCGGCGCCCAGCGTCCGGATATAGGCATACGCTCGCAGCAGCACCCCAAAGTTTCCCGCGAATCCGCTCATGGGCCCGATGGTGTTGGCCGGCGTAGCAAAGTGCAGCATACCCTCACGCTGCTCCACGATTGGGGCCGGCAGGTACTGCAACAGATGCGAGGCCGCCACCACTGGGCCGGCGCCCGGGCCACCGCCACCGTGCGGCGTGCTGAAGGTCTTGTGCAGGTTCAGGTGCATCACGTCGAAGCCCATGGCGCCGGGCTTGGTGCGGCCCAACAGTGCGTTCATGTTGGCGCCATCGCCATAGAGCAGCGCTCCATGCTGGTGCAGTGCGGCAGCGATCGCCTCGATTTGGGTATCGAACAGGCCGAGGGTGTTCGGCTGGGTGAGCATCATGCCGGCCACGTCGGGTCCCAGCTCAGAGCGCAGGTGCTCCATATCGCAGTTGCCGTGGATGTCCGATCGGATGGACACCACCGCATACCCCGCCATGGCCGCCGTCGCAGGGTTCGTGCCGTGCGCCGAGTCAGGCACCAGGATCTTACGGCGGCCGGTGTCCCCCCGAGCATCGTGGTAGGCGCGAATCATCAGGACACCGGCCAGCTCGCCGTGAGCCCCGGCCATGGGCGCCAGGCCGGCCCCAGCCATGCCGGTGATGTTCACCAGACACTGCTGCAGCTCGAACAGGACGCGCAGCGCCCCCTGCGCCGACGCGTCTGGCGTAAGCGGATGCGCCCAGGCAAACCCCGGCATGCGGGCCACATCCTCGTTCCGCTTGGGGTTGTATTTCATGGTGCACGAACCCAGCGGGTACATCCCGCTTTCGATGCTGTAGTTCAGCGAACTCAGGTGGGTGAAGTAGCGCACCACCTCGCCCTCGCTGAGTTCGGGTAGGCGCAGATCCTCGCGCAGCAGGTCAGCGGGCGGCAGCGGGCTCTCAGGCACGTCGCACGCGGGGAACGTGGTGGCGCGCCTGCCGGGCACGCTCACGTCGAACAGCAGTTTGCCGGTGGCAGCGCCCGGCCGGCCAGGCGTTTCAGCCACGATGGACTCCCTTAAGGTCGCCGGCGATGGCGCCCACTTCCGCTATCATCAGGTCCAGTTCACGGCGGCTGTTCATCTCGGTGCAGCAAAGCAGCCAGCCATTGGGCACGTGGTCGCTCACGTCGAGTCCGCCCAGGATGCCGCGAGCGCTCAGCCGCCGGTTCAGATCGGCCGGAGGCACCGGGCACCGCAGCGTGAACTCGTTAAAGAAGGGCGTGTCGAAGGCTACTTCGAAACCGGGCACGCGGCAGAGCTGATCCGCCAGGTAGTGCGCCTTGTGATAGCAGAGCGCAGCCATCTCCCGCATCCCTTGCGGTCCGGCGGAAGCCAGGTACACCGTGGTGGCCAGCGCAACCAAGGCCTGACTGGTGCAGATGTTGGAAGTGGCGTTCTCCCGCCGGATGTGCTGCTCCCGCGCCTGCAGCGTCAGCACGTACGCCGTGCGCCCCTTAGTGTCATTCGTCCGGCCAACGATACGGCCCGGCATTTGCCGCAGGAACGGCGTGCGGCAACAGAAGACGCCCACGAAGGGTCCGCCGAAGGTCGGTGACTGCCCCAACGGCTGCCCGTCGGCCACCACAATGTCGGCGCCGAAAGCGCCGGGCGGCTTGAGCATGCCAAGCGCCGGTAGGTAGGTGGCCACCACCAGCAGGGCGCCGGCGGCATGCGCGACCTCGGCCCAGTGTCCCAGGTCCTCGATGCCGCCGTAGAAGTTCGGGTACTGCACCAAAAGGCAGGCATGCCGGTCATCCAGGGTGACGGTTTCGGGCGCGAACACGTCCTGTGGGATCGCTGCGCCGCGGCAGTACGTGTCGGCCACGGCGCGCCACCTGGGGTTCACCGTACTCACCGACGCAATCCGGCTGCGGCCGGTGACCCGGCAGGCCATCAGGGCGGCCTCCGCCAGCGCGGTCGCGGCGTCGTACATGCCGGAGTTCGCCACGTCCATGCCGGTCAGTTCGCACATCATCGACTGGAACTCAAAGATCGTCTGCAGCGTGCCCTGGCTGATCTCAGGCTGGTAGGGCGTGTAAGCGGTGAGAAACTCGCCACGGCTGACCACGGCGTTCACCACTGCCGGCACAAAGT
>CAXNDA010000180.1:0-3666 GCA_964200875.1 Chloroflexota bacterium
CGATGGCCTTGTGCGCGACGGTTACGTGGAGCGGGTGACCAATGCTGCAGACCGCCGGGTAACCTATGCGCAACTCACGGGCCACGGCCGCACCACCTGCGATCTGCTGGTGCCGCATATGGTGCAGGTGATGGAGAGTACGGTGAGCGGGTTGACCAACCGAGAGCTGGAGGACTTGGCGCGGCTGCTCGAAAAGCTTCGCCGCCATTTGAGCGCATACCAACCCCCAGCGGATTAGCGAGACGTTATGGCAGAAGTGTCCGGCGCCAATCAGCCGCATGTTCGGACGTTCCAGGCCGCCGGTGAAGCCGAATCGCTTGGTGGGCAGCGCAAGCGGGCGGTGATCAGGGGGCGCGAGATCTTTTCGGACGAGAGCGAAGCCTTCGGGGGCGCCGGCTCGGCCCCGGGCGCTATGGACTACTTCATTGCGGCGGTCATGTTCTGAGAGCTCGCCCAAATTGAGCGGTTCGCTCACATGCTGAAGGTGGAGTACCAGAGCCTGCGTGCCCGTGTGGTGGCGCATGAGGCGGTGGAGGGAGCGCTGCTGGCAGAAACTGTGCGGGGTGGCTGCACACGGCTTGAGACCGTCTATGAGATGCAGAGCAGCGCCGACCCCGCGCTGGTGGCAGCGGTTCTACGCAACGCGCATGCCATCTGCATTGTCGGCAACACGGTGCGTGAAGGTGTGGAGCAGGTGAATACGTTCAAGCTGAACGGCGCGGACATCGTGCCTGAGGATTACCCGGCCCTCCGCGACCTGCCCCGAAGCTAGCTTGGCTCATACCGCGAGGGTGAGCGTGGTGGGGCAGTGGTCGGACCCCAGCACGTTCGGCAAGATACCGGCCGCCAGAATGCTGGGCGCCAGGTCGGGGCTCACGTAGAAGTAGTCGATGCGCCACCCCATGTTCCGGTCACGGGCGAAGGACTTCATGTCCCAGTAGGTATAGTTCTCGGGCAGCTTGTTGAACAGCCGGAAGGTGTCCAGATAGCCGTGGGCCTCAAGCTTGTCCAGCCAAGCCCGCTCCACCGGCAAGAACCCCGAGGTCTTTTGGTTCGCCTTCGGCCGGGCGAGGTCAAGCGCGTGGTGCGCGGTGTTGTAGTCGCCGCAGGCCACCACCTTGTGCCCCCTGGCGCGCAGCTTCTCCACATGCTCAAGGAAGGCGTCGTAGTAGTCCAGCTTGAACTGCAGCCGCTCTTCGGACGATTGACCGTTCGGGAAGTAGATGGTGAGCAGGGTGAAGGCGTCAAACTCCACCTGGAGCAAGCGTCCTTCCTCGTCGAATCGCCTTATGCCCAGCCCCTGACTCACATGGAGCGGCTTACGCTTGGTGAATATGCCAACGCCGCTATAGCCCTTCCGCTCGCCCCAGTCAAAGTGCGACTCGTATAAGCCGAGCGGCTGCTGCAGTTCAAGGCCCACCTGATCGGGTTGCGCCTTCAGCTCTTGCACACACAGCACGTCAGGATCTTCCTGCGCAAGCCAATCTAAGAAGCCCTTACGCAGGACGGCCCGAATGCCGTTCACGTTCCAGCTAACAAGTCGAGTCATGGGGTATCCAGGGGCAATGGGTTCGGCGCCATTGATGCGCTCTGCGGGATCATACTACCGTCGGGAGGCGGTCACCAGCAGGTGTGTCGTTGGTAAGGACTCAGTCTTCGAGTGCTGAGGGCGTGGAGTCCCCGTCTTGCCGGCGTAACGAGGCATCGCTTCGTTCCCGAATAGTCACCACCAGCCGGCGCTAAGGGATTCCTCGCGCGGCTCGGAATGACATGTTCCCCTCCGTACTGAGCACTTACTGTCGGGTGCGCCTTCCACGCGCGCTGGAGCACTCCCTGGGCCCAGTTGCACGTGGTAGGCGGGTCAGCGGGCGGAGCCGGTGCGAGAGGCGATGGTTGCCATCGGATCGGGGGTGGCCGTCGGCGATTCGGTGGGCGTTGCTGTTGGGGTGGCAGTTGGGAGCGTCGCGGTCGGAGTGGCGGTAGGTGTGACGGCGGGTGTGCCGGTGGGAGCGGGCGTGACACTGCCACTGGGGGTGCCCGAGGGGCCTGGACTTGGGGTGGCGGCCAGCGTGGGTGTCGCCGTGGGCAGCGGTAGCACTGTCACCGCCACTGCCGCTGTGGCAGACCCTGAGTCGTTGGTGACCGTTAGGGTGTAGACGGTGGTCTGTGACGGCGATATCGCAACGCTGCGCTGCACGCTCGGCTGCGCCGTTTGGTCAAACACGCCCGTACCATCGCTGGCGGCAATCGTCACTCGGCGGGCGTTCTGGACACTGAACGTGAGGGTGGTGCCCTCTCCCAGTAACACCGTGGGCGGGGCGGCAGCGAACAGGTCGATCTTCGGGGGCGCCAGGCCCACGGTCACGCGCACCGTGCGGGACTCGCTGGGGCCCAAGCGGTCACGGCCGTAGGCGGTCAGCACATAGTCGGTGGTGGCCTCTGGCTTCACCACTCGGCTCGACTCTCCCGTCACGGCGCCAAAGGGACTGAGTTCAAGAATGCTGGCGCCGTCGACACTCCAGCTCAGGGTCGCCTCGGCTCCCAGCGGTATGGTGGCGGGCGTTGCGGCAAAGACGTTGATGCGGATGGGGGCGACCTTCACCAAGACGCTCTGCCGCACGACACCGCCGGCGTTGGTGGCCACCAGTTCGTACTCGGTGTCGCACGCTGGCGAGACGCTCAGGGTGAAGGGCGACGCCGCTATCTCCCAGACGCCGGAGCGGTCGCATGTTCCGGGGCTTGTCGCCGGTGCTGCTCTGGTTGGCAGGGGTGTAGACGAGGCTGGCGGGTTGAACGCCGGAAGCGCCGGCGTTGCGGGTCTCGCCGGGCTCGAGGTGGGGGTCACCTGGGGTGTCGGCTCGCCGCCATCGTCGAGTCCATCGAGAGTCTGGCGCACGACGGGCCGCGGTGACAGCGGTTGGGATGCGGCGGTCACCGGAGGCTGCGGCACGGCCGGCGCCTGCGCGAGGGTTGCCGGCTTCGCCGCGGGATCTTTGGCGGTCACGACGATGGACGTGGCGTTCAGAACCGTCAGCTTCAAGTCCACCGGGCTGCCGGGGTTGGTGGCGTCCGGCGTCACGGTGAACGCGGTAATGTCGGGTGGCGCAACGGTGGCGCGGAGTATCCGCATGACGACATCCGGGAGGCTGCAGAGTTCGCCTCGCAGGAACTTGGGCTTGCACTGGGCGAACTTCTCCTCTGCGGCAGCCTGGAAGCGCATGCGGGCGATGCAGGTCTCGGTGCTTTCGCGCGCTTCCTCGCAGTGTGGGCGAATCCGTTCCAGGGCTGGGCTATCGTCCGCCGGAAACTCATCGACGATGGCGGCCAGCAGGATGTACTCGCCGTGGTCGCGACGGAGGTTGTCGGTGACGCTGCCGCTCAGGCCGTCGAGCGGCACGAAGAGGTCGCGCAACTCGGGATCGGCGTTGGTCGGAGTGTCGAGGCGCAGGAGCTTGACCGCGTGGGCGTCCTGGGTGGTCCAGCTCAGCCCCACCTGCTCGGTCTCGTTCTTCAGGCGCAGCGGGTCAACATCAAAGGTCAGGATTTTCGGTACCTGGGCGCCGGGGACGGTGATCGTCCTGCTGCTGCCCACCCCCAGCAGGTTCTTGGCAGTAATCGAGTAGCTGGCCGGCTCGGCGGCGAGCTTGCCCGATGCCTCCCAGCGCG
>CAXNDA010000181.1:0-3658 GCA_964200875.1 Chloroflexota bacterium
CGAACTGCTGGAGCAGTTCTCCAAAGAGCATCAAGACCTGATCGCCTCTATGATTCCGATGGGCCGCATGGGCAAGGTGGAAGAGGCCGCCGCGCTCGTCGCCTGGCTGTGCTCGCCCGACTGCAGCTTCAGCACCGGCGCCGTCTACGACATGTCGGGTGGCCGCGCCGACTACTAGTAGCCAAACCTAAGACCCGGCTATACTGGAGCAGAGCCCCGCGCTGGGGCTCTCGCTGTGTCCGTTCTAGTTAGCCGAAGAGGACTTGAAGTATGCTACGCGCAGCCATCATTGGCGCCACCGGCGTGGTGGGCCAGCAGTTCGTCGTCGCCTTACAGCAGCACCCGTGGTTCAGCATCACCCTGCTGGCCGCCTCCGAGCGCTCGGCCGGCAAAACCTACCGGGAAGCGCTCACCAGCGCCCGCGGCCAGTTCCAGTGGTACTGCGACGAAGCCTGCGACGCCGACGTCCTGAACATGCCGGTGCTCGAAGCCGCCAAGCTCGACGGCACCGAGGCCGACGTCTTCTTCAGCGGGCTCGAGACCGACGCCGCCCGCGAGCTGGAGCCGGTGTTCGCCCGTCACGCCGCTGTCATCAGCACCGCCCGCGCCTTCCGCGACGACGCCGATGTCCCGGTGCTCATCCCCGGCGTCAACAGCGACCACGTGAAGCTCATCGAGCGTCAACGCATCGACCGCGGCTGGAAGGGCTTCATCGCCACCCAGCCCAACTGCACCACCACCGGCCTCGCCATCACGCTCCGCCCCATCCTCGATCAGTTCGGCCTCGACCAAGTCTTGATGACCAGCATGCAGGCGCTCTCGGGCGCGGGCCGGGCCGGTGGCGTGCTCGGCATGGATGTCCTCGACAACATCGTCCCCTTCATCCCGAACGAGGAGGAGCGGGTCGAAATCGAGAGCAAGAAGATCCTCGGCACCCTGGGCGAAGGCCGCATCGAGCACGCAGCGCTCCGTGTCAGCGCCACCTGCACCCGGGTGAACGTCATGGACGGTCACACCGAGGCCGTGTGGGTCACCACCAAGCAGAAGGCGACCGCCGACGACATCCGCCAGGCCATGCGGGCATACGCCCCGGTGCTGCAGCCCTACAACCTGCCCTCGGCCCCACAGAACATGATCACCGTCAGCGACGATCCCTACCGCCCGCAGCCGCGCTGGGACCGCCTGACCGAGGACGGTATGTCCACCGTGGTCGGCCGCATCCGCGAGGACGGTGCTCTGGAGAACGGCGTGAAGTACGTGCTGCTCTCGCACAACACCAAGATGGGCGCTGCCAAGGGCGCGGTGCTCATGGCCGAACTCATGAAGCACGACGGGCTCATAGGTTGATGGCCGAAGAGTCCGCGGCGGTCACGCCCGACCCCGAGGCAGCCGGCGAGGAGAAGCAGGCCCGCCGCCAGGGCATCGCGGTAGTCTACACCGGCAACGGCAAGGGCAAGACTTCGTCGGCCCTCGGCGTGCTCATGCGGTCCTGGGGCCGCGACATGCGGGTGGTCATGCTGCAGTACATCAAGCAGACCACCGCCAACTTCGGCGAGAACCGCGCCGCCCGCAAGATGGACGTCGAGATGATCCCGCTCGGCGGCGGCTTCACCTGGCTGTCGAAAGACATCGAGAAGGACAAGGCCCTCGCGCGCGAAGGCTGGGAACTCTCGAAACAGAAGCTCGCCGACCCCCAGTACGACGTGGTGATTCTCGACGAGATCACCTACATCCTCACCTACGGCTGGGTGCCCACCGACGAAGTGATCGCCGCCCTCAAGGCCCGCCCGCCGCACATGCACGTCATCCTCACCGGCCGCAACGCCCCTGAAGCGCTGGTGGAGTACGCCGACCTAGTCACCGAGATGCGCGAAATCAAGCACCCCTACGCCAAAGGCATCAAAGCCCAGCCGGGCCTGGATTTCTGATGCCGTCGAACGGCGCGACCGTGCGAAGGGAACTCATCCGGCTTGCCATGCGTCGGCAGCGTGCTGGGTCGGGCAGCATGCTATCGTTCCTGCTGGAGAGGACATGCGAGACGATGTGGCCTGATGTTTCAATCATCCTGGAGGGTACCCAGTGGGCGGTGGTCGGCGCTGTGGCCACGCGGCTCTATATGCCGGAACGTGCGACGCTCGACCTGGACGTTGCTGTGCTGGCTACAGACAACGCTGGCGTTCGTCGGCGCCTGGCCGAAGCTGGGTGGCAATTCTCCGGCGAACTGAGCATCGGTGGCTCGACATGGACGTCCTCCGATGGAAGCGTCGTCGACGTTCTCGAACTCACCCAGCCCTGGGCTGCCGAGGCGTTGGAGCAGGCCGCCAGGAATCGCGATGGGCAGGGCCTGCCTGTCCTGCCGCTGCCTTACCTCGTGCTCATGAAGTTCGACGCAAGCCGGGTCCAGGACATCGCCGATATCACCCGCATGCTCGGTCTCGCTAGCCAGAGCGACCTCGAGGCCGTTCGGCGCCTCTTCGCCAGGCGGTCAGCCGAGGATCAAGCCGACCTGGAGGCGTTGATCCAGCTCGGCAAGCTGGAGACCGGAACGGCCTAATGGTGGTAGATCGTGAACCACCTGCAGCCTCACCCTGGAAGCTCGCCTGCTTCGACCTCGACGGCACCCTCGTGGTCGGCACCACGACCAGCCTCCACCTTGCCGATCGCTTCGGCCACGTGGATCTCCTCCGCGACCTCGAACGCCGGTATTCCGCAGGCGAGATCTCTAATCACCAGATCGCCGACGACACCGCTCGATTCTTCGCTGGGGTGCACCCGGAAGCCGCCGAGAAGGCACTGGAGTCTATCCCCCTGATAGCGGGCATCCCCGAAACGCTGGATCGGCTCCGTGCGGTGGGCGTCACGCCGCTCCTCTGCACCTTGACCTGGGCCTTTGCGTCGCGCTACCTCGGCAGCCGCTTCGGGTTCGAGGCGGCCAGCGGCACCCCGATGGACGAGAGTAGCGACGGCAGACTCCTGGGCGAAGTAACCCGCCACTTCGACGAGTATGACAAGCGGGCGTTCGTCGAGGAGTACTGCCATAAGCACAACATCCCTCTCAATGCCTGCTTCGCCGTCGGCGACTCCCGCTCTGACATCCCCCTCTTCGGCGCGGTTGGTTTCAGCGTCGCGCTCAACGTCACCGCAGACGCCCGCCGCGCCGCCTCCGTTACCCTTGACACCGACAACCTTACCGATCTGTTCTCGGTACTCCCAGGCTTTAGCCACTAAGCCCGGGACCCACGGCCGGCGAGGTAGGGGCGGCATTCATGACGCCTTAGCCCACGCCTCGCGACACTCGGTAGTTCATCGGGCCCATCGTCGAGCCAAGGGTAGGCTAAGGTTCCCGACACCCAGGCGTCCCACACCAGCTCATCCACCGGGTTCAGCGCCGACCTTCCGCCTCTTGGCGATCCAGGTACACGAACCAAAACACCCCGCGCACGCTGTCGATAGCCAGCGGCCCCCACACGTGCGAGTCGGCACTATTGTTCCGGTTGTCCCCTAGCACCAACAGGTGCCCCTTCGGCACTGGCCGCGGCGGCATGGCGTAGCGTGGAACCTCTGCCACATACGGTTCGGCGAGTTCGCGCCCATCCACGAACACCCGGCCGCCCGCCATCTCCACCGTCTCACCCGGCAGGCCCACGACCCGCATCAC
>CAXNDA010000182.1:0-3634 GCA_964200875.1 Chloroflexota bacterium
CGAGCGTAGCATACGCTGGGCGGTTCCCCACGGCGAATCGTGCAGGAGGCGTCGGCGCGGCATACGCTATCAGCTATAATCGGCGGGGTCTGCCGCCAACCAACCACGACTCCACTATGCCCGAGGCCATTCCGCTTGAAGTCACCAGCTAGCACGTATAGCCGTACACACGTCCACCTGTTGCGTATGTTGGCGGGCTGCGGCTGGTCGGTCGATGGGGAAGCCCTCACCCTAACCCTCTCCCAAAGGGAGAGGGCACTGGGCCCGGCGTGACCGCCCTCCTCTCTCTCCGCCGGCCCCGCATCTTCCGCGGCTGGTGGATGGTGCTGACCGGCACGCTGGCCATCAGTCTGTCCGGCGGCGCCACCACCTATATCTTCAGCGTGCTGATCCCCAACATGGAGCGCGATTTGGGTTGGAGCCGATCCGAACTGGTGGGCGTGATTACGGTGGCGGCGCTGGTGAACGGCGCCATCTCCCCTGCCATCGGCCCCCTGTTCGACCGCTACGGCTCCCGCTTCTTCATGACAGCGGGCGCCGTCGTTGGTGGTGTTTGTTTTATGTCAACTTCTCTCGTCACCGAGATCTGGCAATTCTACCTGCTGCTCGGTGTCGGCGTCGCCCTCAGTGTCTCCAGCCTCGAGGATCTGGGCCCCCGCACCGCCATCGCCAACTGGTTCATTCGCAAGCGGCCGCTGGCCTTCGCCATTCTCACCCCCGGGCGGTCTATCTCTGGGATTGTGCTGGTGCCGCTGGCTCACTTCCTGATGACCACCTATAGCTGGCGCACGGTCTATCTTGCCGTCGGCCTCACCGAGTTGCTGGTGCTGGCCCCCCTCTGTTGGATCACGGTGCGACGCCGTCCCGAAGACCTCGGCCTGCGCCCCGACGGCGCACCGCCGCTCACTGCGGGCGAGCAAGCTGAAGTGTCGGCAGGTACACGTGTGCACCCGTCTGACGACGATCCGGTGTGGACCCGCGGCCAAGTGCTGCGCACCCGCACCTTCTGGCTGCTGACGGCGGGATTCTTCCTGATCGCCTTCCCGTCGTCCTCCATCTTCATCCACATGGGCTCCTACATGCAGGACAAGGGGCTGACCGCGGCCGCGGCGGCGGGTGGGCTCGCCGTTTATGGCTTCGGCGCCCTCAGCGGCCGTCCGCTCTGGGCCTTCGTGGTGACCCACCTCAACATGCGCTGGGCCCTCACCGGCTTCGCTCTCAGCTACGCAACCTGCATTCTGGGCTACCTAGTAGCGGCCGACCAAGTGTCGCTGTATGTCGCCGTATTCTTCCTCGGCGTCATCATCGGCGGGTCGGCGCAGCTCGCCGGGCAGGTGTGGCCCGACTACTTCGGCCGACGCGTCGTCGGCGCGGTCACGGGCATCTCCAGCTTCACCAACATGCCGCCACGGGCCACCGGCGCCCTGCTGCTGGCGCTGGTGTTCGAGGCCACCAACAGCTACTCGGCCATTCTGTTGCCCTACGCCGGCGTCGCGTACCTGTCGGCGCTCTTCTTCGGCCTCGCCCGCCGTCCGGCGGCACCGGTCCGGTCCCCTCTCCCCCTGGGAGAGGGTTAGGGTGAGGGCTCCGGCGGGCAACCCTTTGGTTGGCTCGGCGCGCCAGCTTCTGCCCTACCCTAACCCGTCCCTGCAAGGGAGGCGAATGGAGTTGCCATCGGGGGGTGCCTACGTGATGTGGGGCCGCACCTGCTCGGCCAGCATGCGGATGTTGCGCAGAATCAACTCTTGCGGCATGCCTGGGTACTGAATGCGGAAGATGTAGTGGTTCACGTCGGGCAGCTCGCCCCGGTACCGCTGCAGCTCGTCGGTCACCGCCGCGCTGTCGCCGATCAGGAAGCGGTCCTGCGCCAGCTCCTGGAACTCGGTCGACCAATGGTCGTCGGCGGGCAGCACCGCGTCTTGGCCCCAGGCGCGGTAAGCGTTGTACTTGGCGTCCATAAAGGGCCGGCACTCGGTCCACGCCACGTCGTTTTGCGGCGCCAGATACAGGTCGCGCCGCATCGGCACGTCGGCCGGCAGCGGCAGTCCCAGGGTGCGGCGCTCCGTCTGGTACAGCGCCACCTGTCGCTTGATGGCGGGCAACGAAGCGTGCGGGTTGATGGCCCAGGTGTCGCCCATGCGGGCCGCCCGCTTCACCGCAGCATCGGCGTCGGCCGCGATCCAGATGGGCGGGTTGGGCTGCTGGATGGTGCGCAGGCCGAGGCCCACGTTGTTCAGCTTCACTCGCTCGCTCTCGTAGGTCACGGTTTCTTCGGTCCACAGCCGGCGCACCAGGGTCACGCACTCCTCGAAGCGCTTTACCCGCTCGCCCTTGGGCACCCCGAAGGCGTCGTATTCCTCCTGCCGATAGCCCAGGCCCAGCCCGCAGATAAACCGGCCGTCGGTAATCAAGTCGAGCGTTGCGCCTATCTCCGCCACCTCCACCGGGTGCAGCAACGCCCCCAGCAGGATGGAGAGCCCCAGCCGCATGTTCCCGCTCTCGGCGGCGAACCGCGCCAGCAGCGGCATCGACTGAGGCTCCTGGAAGGGCGCCGACAGGAAGTGCTGCCCCAGGATGATGGTGTCGAACCCCAATTCTCGGGCCAGCCGCACCTGCTCCAGGTGTTCCTGAAAGCGCGTGCGGGCCGACTCGCCGGCCGGATACTGCTTGTTCATGAAGATGCCGAACTTGATCATGGGTGGCTCCCTCGAACGGTGTGGCGTCGAGCGCCAGCATAGGCGGGGGCACCCCTTGGGTCAATGCCCGCTCCCCTGCTGCTGGCATCGGCTTCTCAGCCCCCGCGCCAGGCAGCTTCATGTTATGTCATGTTGCTGGACGCGGCAGCCCGCCCGTACACTGGTTGCGCCGCCACACCGAGCCTTGGCTCCGGCGGTCAACCCACTCACATCTCACTGGAGGACCCGACACCAATGGCAGCCGAAGTAGGCCAGAAGGCCCCCGATTTCCAGGCCCCCGATACCTCACGAGCCGTTAAGAGTCTCGGCGACTTCGCCGGCAAGACCGTCGTGCTCGCATTTTTCCCCGGCGCTTTCACCGGCGTATGCACCAAGGAAGCCTGCACCCTGCGTGACAGCGCTGCCGAACTGAATGGGCTCAACGCTGAGGTTGTCGGCGTCACCGTCGACTCCATCTTCTCGCAGAAGGCGTGGGCCGACGCCAACAGCCTGCAGTTCACGCTGGTCTCCGACTTTAAACGCGAGATGGTGAACGCCTACGGAACCGCGCTGCCGAACTTCGCCGGCATGGAGGGGTACACCTCGAGCAAGCGTTCTGTGTTCGTCATCGATAAAGGTGGCGTGGTCCGCTACGCAGAGACCACGGAGAACCCCGGTGTGGAGCCGAACTACGAGGCCATCAAGGCTGCGGTGGCGGCTGCAAAGTAGCTCCCTTCCGTACAGGGAGGCCAGGCCGGCACCCCCGGCCTGGCCTCCCTTATGTCCCTGTTTATGGTTTGGTTAAGGCGTCAGCAGAGCCCCTTGAGGCGCTGGATCGCTATGCTATACTCACCTAATGTGTCCAGCCAGGGGCGAATATGACGACTAGCGCAGCCCCGCAGGTCATGATCGGCGTAGAGCACATCTATAAGCGCTACGGTGATTTTCCTGCGGTAGAA
>CAXNDA010000183.1:0-3602 GCA_964200875.1 Chloroflexota bacterium
CGCCGGCCGGGGCGTTGGGCGGCGCGAGGCCGCCCCTACGGGAACCGCGCGTCGCATGTAGGGGTGGCCTCGTGCCACCCTCACCGCCCGCCATGCGCAACGCCGACCATCGATCCCAACGCCTTGCCGTCGGTCCGCGGCGTTCGGGCGGCGCGAGGCCGCCCCTACGGGAACCGCGCGTGGCATGTAGGGGTGGCCTCGTGCCACCCGCACCACTGCCCGCCATGCGCAACGCCGGCCATCGATCCCAACGCCTTGCCGCCGGCCCGCGGCCATCGGGCGACGCGAGGCCGCCCCTACGGGAACCGCGCTTGGCTATTCCGGCAGGGTTTCGCTGCCGGGTGGGGGCTCCACCTCGAAGGCGTCGAGCACTGTTCCGATGAGGCAGTAGTACCCGACTAGCGCCGTGAGCTCCAGTAGGCCCTGCTGCCCCAACCGCTGCTCCAGCTTCTGGAAGGTGGCCTCGTCGACCCGATGCTTGCGTACGACTTGCAGCGCGAAGGTGGCGTATTCCGCCTCCTCGGGGGTCAGGCCCTCGGGCGCCCGGCCCTCGCGAATGGCGGCGATGGTCTGCTCGCTGACACCCTCTTTGCGGGCCAGCGGCGCGTGGGCCGCCCACTCGGAGGCGCATTTTACCTCACGCACCGTCACCAATATCACCATTTCGCGAATGGCGCCGGGCAGCGGCAGGTCGAAGCGCAGCAGCGCGCCGAGGTGCGCCACCATACCGGCGATCGGCGGCACGTGCAGCATCACCGGCCAAGGGCCGGCCACCCGCCCGCGCGAGGCGACGATGCTGTCCCAGACCGCGTGGTGTTCGGCGGGCAGGGCTTCTTTGGTGGCAACAACGGGAATACGTGGCATGGAGGTGTCCTTAGCTGTTGGGTAGTACGTCTTTGCCGGCGTCGGCATCGATCTGATAGGTGTTCAGCACGCAGGCCAGCGCCCGGTAGTAAGCAATGGTGGCGGTCAGTTCCACCAGCCCGGCCAAGCCCAAACGGGACTCCAGCGCCTTGCTCTTGGCGTCGCTCACCCGATTGGTGCGCACCAGCTCCTGCACGTACTCCACAAGCTCGGCCTCCTCGGGCGAGAGGCCGTGGGTGGCGCCGCCGGGGGTGGTAGCGCCGATGGCCTGAATGCACCCCTCGCGCACGCCGGCCTGGCGCCCCAAGGCGGTGTGGTCGCCCCATACGTAGCGGGCATCCATCTCTCGCGCTGCGGTCAGAATGACGATCTCGGCAACGTCGCGCGGCAGCGAGCCGTCGAAGCGCAGGAATGCGCCGATATCGCCCGCCCGCACCGCCAGTTCGGGGCTGTGCAGCAGGACCCGGAAGGGCCCCACGATGGAGCCCCGGCGGGCTGCCAGCCGGTCGTAGTGCCCGTGGAACTCGGGAGCGAGTTGCTCTTTCTGCGTGATCAACGGAATTCGTGGCATATGGCCTCCTTCGTGTATCCGATTCAGATGGGCCCACCGGGCTGGGCCGCCCGCGTCGGCATGACCCGCGCGGGGTGCGGGATATCGATGCCCGCCTCGGCAAACGCCGCCAGCACCCGGCGCCGGTACTCACCCACCACCTCCCACTGCTTACTGGGCTTGGTCATGCCCAGCACTTTCAACTCGATCCCGGCTTCGCCCAAGGCATCCACCCGCAGGAACTTCGGCGGCTCCAGGATCATGGGTCCATACACCGGGTCTTGCGCCAGTTCCTGGCCCAGGCGGTCCAGTATAGCGATGGCGGCCGCAACCTCAGTCTCGTAGACGACGGCGATGTTCAGGTTGACGCGCGACCAGTCGCGGGTCAAGTTGCTCGAAATGGTCACCTCGCCATTGGGGATGCTGTGGACGGTCCCATCCATGTCGCGCAGAATGGTGCGGCGCAGGCTGATATCTTCCACCAGGCCCGAAATACCGGCGACTTTCACCACATCGCCGCGCCGGTACTGGTCCTCCAGCAAAATGAATGCCCCGTTGATGCAATCCTTCACCAACGCCTGTGCGCCGAACCCTACCGCGATGCCCACCACCCCTAGGCTGGCCACCGCGGGCGTCGTATCGACCCCAAACGCACCGAGTACCGCCACCGCGGCGGTAGCCAGGAACACCAGCTCCAACGACCAGGCGAACACCCGTGAGAGCGTGTCGGCTCGTTTCCGCAACTCCTCGGGGCTCTCCAAGGTACCACCCGGCGCGGGCCGGAGTCCCCGCACGCGGGTGAGGTAGGTGCGCACGAGGCGCGGCACGATGCGATGGGCCAGCCATATGGCCACCCACACGGCGAGCAAGACGCCCAGCACCGTGAGGCCCCGGGAGATGAGGAGCGCGCTGGTCTCGGGATCGAGAGCCATGCCCGGCTAGACCATCCCCTGGCCGATGGCCTGGTACGCCTCGAGGAACTTGTTCGCCTCCGCCACATCCTCGGTGAGTTGTCGCAGGCGGACGCGCAGGGGTTCCATCACCTCAGCGACGAGGCGGTCGGCCTCGGGCTCCCGGCCAAGTTCGAGCGCTGCACGAGCCTTCACTGCGGCCACCGCGAGTTCTCCCAGCGCCTCCCTCTGCTCGCGCTGCATGTCGATCACCCGAATCTGCTGCTCCTCGTAGACGTCGTGCAGGGCGCGTGCCTTCAGGCCGGCGTCCATGGTCTCGAAGTAGCTGCGGACATCGGTAATCGGATCGGCGTTGGACTGAAGGGCCGGTGAATCGAGAGGCTCCATGAATGTGTGCACCCTTAGCTCGCTGGTTGCGGCACGCCCAGCATACGCGAGGCTCGGCTTGTTGTCAGTTGTGGCATGCTGATGAAAGACCGTGCTCTGGATTGCTGAGCCGATGACGATGTGCGTGAACATACGTCTAGTCATCGCCGCAATGGGTTGTCGGCGGCTAAACGCTGGCTGTACGCAGGGCGTTCATTGTATGTAACTCCGGTGCTCACACGCTGCTCTGCCTGGGGGTCTGCTATGGGTTTGCCTTCCCGTTCTGCGCTCTACGTGGTTCTGACCGCTCTCATTGCGGCAGCGCCGTTGCTTACCCCCGCCCCAACAGCAGTCGCGGCCCCATTGAAGGACGCGCCCACGACGCGCACCCAGACCAAGCCGGTGAGCGCGAAGGTGCGCCCCGCCCATTTCGAGCTGGGCACGGGCCGGCAGAGCACGGTGGCCATACGGAATAAGCCGCCCGGTACCCCGCGGCCGGTGCAGAAGGGCGCCAAACCCGCCAAGGGCGCAATCGCCGATCCCGCCACTGCAGCGTCTGCGCCGCGGTTGGCCGCCGCCCACACCGGCACGGCGTTCGAAGGCATGAACAAGAGCGATAACCCGGTGGACATCGATCCTCCGGACTCTCAGATTGCGGCGGGCCCGCAACACCTGGTGGAGTTTATGAACGTGACCGGCCGGGTGTACGACAAGAGCGGCCGCGCGCTGGACACCTTTGACCTCGGCGAGTTCTTCCTGACCCCAGAGGGCTTCAGCGTCACCACGCCGCAGGTCACCTACGATGCCCTGAGCGGCCGGTTCTTCGCCGTGACCGTGGCCGAGCGGGTGGCAGCTCCCGCCGCCGGTCTGGAGATGCTGGCGGTGTCGGACACCAGCGATCCGACGGCCGG
>CAXNDA010000184.1:0-3586 GCA_964200875.1 Chloroflexota bacterium
AGCGCCGGCAGCAGGTAAGGGCGATTGCCGAGACGCGGGGACATGACGCCGGTGGTCAGCACCTCAGCGGTCGCTACGGTCTCTACCTGATGGGTGAAGACGTCCCAGTGGTGCTCCTTGGGCTGCTCGACACCACGGCCGGCGGTAAGTTCGGGCAACAGCACATCGAGCAAGCCCAAGTCATCCAGTAGCTCGATCCAGGCTACAGCGCCCTCGGCCGCGAGCACGCGGCATAGTTCGGCCCGTACCCGCTCTGGCGCCACCGAAGCGAGCGTTACCGCGCGGTCACGGACCGCGGTCGTCGTTGCGCCGTCAAGGGCGAACCCCAGTTCCGCCACGAACCGTACGGCGCGCAACAAACGCAGCGGATCATCATCCAGCACGGTGGGAGCGACCATCCGCAGCGTCTTGCTCGCCAAGTCCGCGCGTCCACCCGTCGGGTCCAACACCTCGGCGGCGGCCCAATCCCCGTCGAATCCGTGCGCCGCCACCGCCATCGCGTTGACGGTGAAGTCACGCCGCCGGAGGTCGCTCTCGATACTTCCTGCGTAGGATACGAGGTCGAGGTGCTGGCTGGTAGCCGCACCACGCAGGACGATGCGGCAGGCGCCGAAGCGCTCTCCCAAGGGCACGTAAGTGCCACCCAGCGCCGCCGCCGCCCGCTGCCCGAACTCGCGGGCGTCCCCCGCAACTGCAACGTCCACATCGGCCAACGGGCGCCCCAGTAGGCCGTCCCGCACCGTGCCGCCGACCAAGAAAACGCCCGGGGTCGGTCCGCCGCCAAGCGCCGCCAGCCGGGCTACGAGTTCAATGAAGTGCATACTGCCCCTGAGGATACAACAAACCCGCTCGCCTTCGATGCGCTCTCGGGCCGAGCGGGTTCGACAGCACTGGGCTGGGACGGTTAGCGGCTGGTGACCAGCTCCGGAAACTCGGCGTCCGTCTCCTCGTCATCGCCTTCGCGCTCGCCGATGCGCCACATACTGTCGGGCGTCGCCAAGCGGTCGATGTACAACACCCCGTCCAGGTGATCGATCTCGTGCTCCAGGGCGTGGGCCATCAAATCATCGCTGGCCTTGATGCGAATCTCCTTGCCATAGCGGTCCAGGCCCTTGACCGTCACGCTGACCGAGCGCTTCGTCTCGCCCCGCCAACCAGGAATGCTGAGGCATCCCTCGGGCACGATTCGCTCGCCGGACCGCTTCACAATCTGGGGATTCACCAGCGCCAGCGGCTCCCAATCGGGGGCTTCAATCACAATCACCCGTAGCAGTTCGCCCACCTGGGGCGCCGCCAGTCCCACACCGTTATTTAGCCGCATGGTCTCGAACATATCGTCGATCAATTGACGGACCTTGGTGTCCACCTGCCGCACCTTGATCGACTTCTCCCGCACCTGGGGATTGTCGGCGTACACAATCTGCCGAATCGCCACTCTGACCTCCGCGCTCTGGTGCGCTGCTTGGAGTCTCGCCCACGAAGGGCAACCGCTACTAACAAGTATAGTCGGCGAGAGACAGCGGCGCAAAAGCGCCCTGCCTCCACCCCTACAACACGTGCAGCGGGTCCACGTCGATAACCCACCCCCGCGGCGGCGGTGTTTCGTCGATCAGGCGGCGCCCGCCCTCGCCCTTCAGCAGTATCTGCCAGCGGTAGCGGCCGCGAGCCCGGCGGTAGAAGCCAGGCGTGGGGCCCAAGACTGCAGCGTCGTGCAGGCCATGCTGCGCCCGCGCCTGCGATAGCTGACGTGCGTAGTCCTCCGCCATGCGTTGAGCGTGCTCCGGATCCGTGTCGCTGTACAGCAAGCGGATCAGCGGCTGGAACGGCGGGTAGCTGTGGCGCTTGCGAAACGCCATCTCGGCATGGGCGAAGCGCGCGTAATCTTGGTGAGCAGCGCACTCGATGGCGTAGTGCTCGGGTGCGTAGGTCTGGATGATCACGTTGCCTGCCTGTTCGCCGCGCCCAGCCCTCCCCGCCACCTGGGTGAGCAGTTGAAAGGTGCGCTCGGCAGCGCGGAAGTCCGGCAGATAGAGGTTCACGTCGGCGTTCACTACGCCCACAAGGGTCACTTGCGGCAGGTCCAGGCCCTTGGCCACCATCTGGGTACCCACCAGAATGTCGGCTTCGTGCGCAGCGAACCGGTCGAGCAACTCCTCGTGGGTCCGGCGCGTGCGTGTGACATCGCGGTCCCAACGCATCACCCGCGCCGCCGGCAGCAGCGCCTCCACCTCTTGCTGCACGCGCTGTGTTCCGGTGCCCAGGTAACGGATACGGCTGCTGCTGCATTCAGGACAGCGGTTGGGACTGCGGCGCCGCGCATTGCACTGATGGCAGATGAGCGAGTCGCCATCACCGTGGAACGTGAGCGGAGCGTCGCAGCGGCGGCAGCGCAGCACGTACCCACAGTCGCGGCACTGCACAAAGGTGGCGCTGCCGCGGCGGTTCAAGAACAGGATGGCCTGTTGCCCCAAGGCCAGCGTCTGCGCGAGCCCGGCTTGCAGACTGCGGCTGAAAATCGACCGATTACCTTGCTTCAGCTCCTGCCGCAGGTCCACCACCTCCACGCTCGCCAGGCCTCTGCGGTCTTCGGAGGTGCGTCCGGTCACCGCCACGCGATCGGGCAGCTCGACCAGCCGGATCTCGTGCTCAAGCGCTGCCACAAAAGACTCCAGGCCGGGCGTAGCGCTCCCCAGGATGACGGTAGCGTCCGAGGCCCGTGCCAGCTCTCTGGCAACCCGTCGAGCATCGTAGCGGGGGGCGGGGTCCTGCTGCTTGTAGGTCGACTCGTGCTCTTCATCTATGACGATGAGGCCCAGATCGGGTTGGGGCGCGAAGATCGCGCTGCGGGACCCGACCACCACATCGAATTCGCCATCGCGAATGCGCCACCACTCGTCGTACAACTCGCCGGCGCTGAGACCGCTGTGCAGCACCGCCACCCGGCCGGGAAAGCGCGCGGCGAACCGGGAGGCGACCTGGGGTTCCAACGCAATCTCCGGCACCAGCACAATGCCGCGGCGTCCTTGCGCCACCACGCTCTCCAGCGCACGCAGGTACAGCTCGGTCTTGCCGCTGCCCGTCACCCCGTGCAGCAGGAAGGTGACCGAAGACTCGCGGTGCTCCAGGGCGGGCGCGAGGTGCTGCCATGCCGCAGCTTGTCCAGAAGTGAGCACCGGCGGCTGAGCCATCTGGACCGCACGTCCCGCCAACGGGTCGCGCACGGATCGACGCTCCTCCATGACCACGTAGCCGGAGGTCTCGAGAGCCGCGAGCGGTGCAGCAACATCTCCCAACTGCTCGCGCAGCTGGGCGGCAGACACCGGTTCGACGGCGGCGCAGATCGCTGCCAGCACGCGTGCTTGCTTCGGCCGCCGCGCCCAGAACGCCTCGGAGAGGTCGCTCCCGCGGCCAGCTTCGGTGGCTGTCACGTAACGCAGAAACTTCGCCTGCGCCCGGGCCCTGGTCAGGCGGGAGGTCTTGAGGGCGAGGCCACGCCGCACCAGCGCCTCCACCGAGCGATCGACCGTGGCGCCGAAGCGGCGGCGCAGCGTCTCGAGGTCGGTCTCGCCCCCATCCCGGTTGCCGC
>CAXNDA010000185.1:0-3523 GCA_964200875.1 Chloroflexota bacterium
CCCATGTGTGTGCCCAAGGCGGGGGGGAGGGGTTATTTGGCCCGGGCGTACATTAGTCCCGACGGCAGGGCAGACACGTGGGTCTGCCCCTACTGCCGATTTCGGATTGGACTCGATTAACCTACAGGAGTGACTTCATGCCAGGTCGAGTAGACGGGAAAATCGCGATTGTGGTGGGAGCGGGCCAGACGCCCGGTCAGAGCATTGGTAATGGGCGGGCGACCGCCATTCTTTTGGGTCGAGAGGGCGCCAAGGTGGTGGTGGCCGACCGTGACCTGGCTTCGGCGCAGGAGACGGTGGACCTGATCGCCAAGGACGGCGGCGCCGCCAGCGCCTACCAGGTCGATGCGACCAGCGAGGCGGGCTTGAAGGCGATGGTGGAGGACACGGTGGCGCGCTACGGCGGGCTCGACATTCTGCACAACAACGTGGGGGCCAGCGTGGGCGCCAGCGACCGTCCGCCGCTGGAGATGGACGAGGAGGCGTTCGACCGGATCGTCTCGATGAACTTCAAGAGCGCGTGGCTGGCTGCGAAGCACGCCATCCCGGTGATGAAGGCCGGCGGTGGCGGCTCCATCATCAACATCTCGTCGATGGCGGCGCGGCACGCCTACCCGTACCTGGGGTACAAGACCACCAAGACGGCGCTGCTGGCGCTGACCGAGCAGCTGGCCGCGCAGCACGCCCGCGACAACATCCGGGTCAACGCCATTCTGCCGGGAGCGATGAACACCCCCATGGCCATCGAGCCCCGGGTGGCCGCCGGCGTGGACCGCGAGCGGCTGATTGCCCAGCGCAACAGCCGAGTGCCACTGGGCGGCAAGATGGGTACCGGCTGGGACGTGGGCTATGCCGCGCTGTTCCTGCACTCCGACGAGGCCAAGTTCATCTCCGGCGTATCGTTGCACGTGGACGGCGCGGAGAACGTGAGCGACGCGGTGCCCGGGCAGTAGCCACCGTACCAACAAGGAAGCCCGATGGTCGAAGACACTCCGGGTGGCTGGCTGCGAGCTGAACGCCTCAGACTTGGTCTCGACGAAATGGCGTTCTGCCGGCGCATTTTCTATTCGCAGGTGACGCTAGCTCGTGCAGAGAGTGGGCTGCGTCCCATCACGTGGGCGCGGGCGCGCGAACTTGTTGAGATGGCAAGCTTAAGCGAGGAAGAACGGGCCCAGCGGACACGTTCGGTATCGCTTACGTTCGACGATCCCGAGGCACTGCGTGATTTAGCACGGATCCTTGCACGGTACGGGCGACCTGTGCCGCCCGACCTGCGAGCCCTCTGGAGCAACCCGGCCGACCTACCACACACCGAAACTGGACGTGATCCCTTCGGCTACGTCGAGGACCTTGCTGAATGGTCTGCGACCTGGGCCCATGCAGCGAGAGAGAACCGGAGGGGCCCTCACACCTAGGTCAGTTCGGCGACGGCGGGCGCCTTCGGCTGGAACGCCAGTGCAAGGAACACGACGTTGATGGTGTGACAGGCGATCAGCATCCACCAGAAGGCGGTGTAGTCGCGGCTGGCGTCGTACAGTACCGAGCCGATGAGCGGGCCGATGCCGAGGCCGACGTAGCCGATGGGCACCAGCGTGCCGCTGATCGCGCCGTAGGACGCCCGGCCGTAGTAGCGGGCGATGATCAAGCCGAGCGTGGCGTTCTCGCCGCGGACCACAAACCCGTAGAGCGTGCAGACGATGAGGGCCGGGATGACCTCGCGCACGCCCATGAGTGCGAACACGATGACGCTGCCAGCCGCGGTGGCTGCCATGGCGATAGCGCGCTCTGAGATACGTTCGGAGAGGTAGCCCCACAGTCCGCTGGAGAGGCCGTTGGTGATGCTGTAGAAGCTGATTGCAGTAGCCACCAAGCCACCGGTCAGCCCCGCATCGCTGAGGTGGGCGGCCAGATGGAACGACACGCTGCCGCTGATGAACACCGCCACGAACTGGCTGGCCACCAGCAGCCAGAAGGCCGGCGTGCGCATGGCCTGGCTCACCGTGAAGTTGACCTCGGGCCCCCGTGCCTTCCGGCCGCCGGTTGCCGCTCCCTCGCCCGGTGGCGCATCCGCTCCGTCGGGAAACAGGCCGACGTCTTCGGGCCGGCGTCGCAAAATCAGCAGCGCCAGCGGCGCGATGAGCAGCATGATGAGGCCCCCGAACACCCAGAACACGCTGCGCCAGCCGTGATTGTCGATGAGCCATTGGGCCACGGGCAGCAGGAACAGTGGCGCTAACGGGAACGCGACTCCCCAAATGCCGACAGCCCGGCCGCGTTTGGCGATGAACCAGTTGGTGATGGTGGTCTGGGCCACCACACCGCTCAACGCCGACTGGGAGACCCCTCGTGCTGTGGCGTAGCCCGCATAGAGCTGCCAGATGGCGCCCATCGCAGCCATGAGGCCCATGCCGAGCCCCACGACTACGGCGCCCGCGGCCATGATCAGGCGTGCGCCCCGCCGGTCGGTCATGCGGCCCAGGAAGGGCGCGAGCGCCGCAGTGGCGAACACGCCGACGGCTAACGCGCCGGAGATCTCGGTGCGCGTCCAGCCCAAGTCCTCGCTGATGGGTTTGACCAAGATTGACATAAATAGCTGTGAGGTCGCGCCCGAGAGCGTGGCGGCGAGGAAGGCGAGCGCAACGATCACCCAGCCGTAGAAGAACGGCGTGTGAAAGGGGAGCCGCTGGCGGGTGGGGGGCGCTGGCGTGGTCGGGGGCGTCATGGTGCGGCGCTCATGGTACCACAGGGTGGGCGGCGGAACTGCGGGGACCCGGCCCACCGCTGCCCGACCCGACGACGGTAGCTGTTGCCTGAGCCACGTCGAAGGCATCAGCGGCGGGGGTACCCCTCGGCGTCTGCTACAGCCCCTCGGCCTGATGGCTTCGAGGGCGCTCAGCCAACAGGCCTGGGTTGGCGGCCGACTCACCGCTGGCCCGGCCCTGACGTGCGGTAGCTATTGCCTGAGCCACGTCGAAGGCATCAGCGGCGGGGACACCCCTCGGCGCCTGGTGTAAGCCACAGGCCTGATGGCTTCGACGGGGCTCAGCCAACAGGTCTGGGTTGGCGTCTGACCCACCGCTGCCCGACCCGACGACGGTAGCTGTTGCCTGAGCCACGTCGAAGGCATCAGCCGCGGGTCACCTTCAGCGTCTCCCATGCCCCGCCGGCCGGGTGGCTTCGACGCCGCTCAGCCAACAGGACTAGCTCGCGCCCGCCCAACCGCGGCCGCCCACCACGGACGCTGTTGCCTGAGCTACGTCGAAGGCATCAGCGGCGGGATCACCCCTCGGCGTCTCCCATACCCCCACCGGCCTGGTGGCTTCGACGGGGCTCAGCCAACAGGCCTGGGTTGGCGGCCGACTCACCGCTGGCCCGGCCCTGACGTGCGGTAGCTGTTGCCTGAGCTACGTCGAAGGCATCAGCGGCGGGGCACCCCTCGGCGTCTGCTATAAGCCACCGGCCTGATGGCTTCGACGGGGCTCAGCCAACAGGCCGGGGTTGGGGGTTCAGCCGCGGGCAGGGT
>CAXNDA010000186.1:0-3501 GCA_964200875.1 Chloroflexota bacterium
GCCGCGTGGACCCCAGTATCGTGTTTACGCAGCGCATGCCCGACGGTGCGGCAGTCAAAGAACGTGACGTCATTGCCGAGTTCTCGGGGTCAGCACGCAACATCTTGCGGGCCGAGCGGTTGGCGCTGAACTATGTGCAGCGACTCAGCGGCGTGGCCACCCTGGTTGCGCAGTTCGTCGAGGCGGTCCGCGGGTTCCCGGTGCGGGTAACCGAGACCCGCAAGACGACCCCCGGCCTCCGCTCACTGGAAAAGTACGCGGTGCGTGTGGGCGGCGGGCATAACCACCGCCAGAACCTGGCAGACGGCGTGCTGATCAAGGACAACCACTTGGAGGCGCTGGCGCTGGCCGGCTTCGGCGTGGGCGATGCTGTCCGCATGGCGCGCGCCCGCGCCCCACACACGGTTCAGATCGAGGTCGAGGTGGAGTCGTTCGACCAGCTCGATGAGGCGGTGGAAGCCGGCGCCGACTGGATTCTGCTCGACAACATGTCGCCGGCCATGATGGCCGAGGCGGTGAAGCGGGTGGCGGGGCGGGCCAAGCTCGAGGCCTCGGGCGGCATCACCCTGGAGACCGCGCGAGCGGTGGCCGAGTCCGGCG
This sequence comes from Chloroflexota bacterium, assembly GCA_964200875.1. Classification (GTDB taxonomy): domain Bacteria; phylum Chloroflexota; class Dehalococcoidia; order SHYD01; family SHYD01; genus SHYE01. Next base: position 601 of record CAXNDA010000186.1, read on the forward strand.
TCAATCTGATCTCCTCAGGCTCGTTCACCCACTCCTACAAGGCGCTGGATATCAGCCTGGAGTTGAGCTACCGGGTACAATAGCCTCAGACTAGGGCACTTGAGGACTCCGCTGATGGCCGGTACCGCACTCACCGCTACGGGCGTCGCTGCTCCCCACCGGTTCACCGTAGAGGAGTACCATCGCATGGCCGAAACAGGCATCCTGGTGGAGGCCGACCGTGTCGAACTGATCGACGGGGAGGTGGTGCAAATGGCGCCCATCGGGCCCGGCCATCAGTACGCAGTTGATCGCTTGAACCGGTTCCTGGTGCAAGCACTGGGCGAACGAGCCATCGTTCGTGTCGGGGGGTCGTTTCTGCTTAATACGGCATCGGAACCAGAACCAGACCTGCAGTTGTTGCGCCCCAGCGTCGACGGTTACGCAGCTACGCTTCCTGGGCCACGAGACGTGTTGCTTGCGATCGAGGTCGCGGATTCGTCGCTGCGGTACGACCGTGAGGTGAAGGTCCCGCTGTACGCTAGGGCCGGCATCGCTGAGTATTGGCTACTTGACCTGACGGGTCGCACGCTCACTGCCTATTGGGAGCCCACGCACCAGGGCTACCGCGCCGTTCGGGCCTGCATTGGCGGTGAGGCGCTGAGCGCCAGCGCTTTCCCAGACGCAAGCACCACGCTCGACGAACTTCTGCCGCCTCTGGCATAGCTGCGGCGCGCCCACTGGGGAGCGGCAGGCGCGGGCGGGTCAGGTCTGGTTCTTCCCCAGGAGCGTGTGCAGATTGGCGAGATCGGGCGCCTGCCTCTGGGCCACGGGATGGTCCTTACGCACCAAGATGGCGGGAATGCCGCAGCGTTCTGCCCCCTCGATATCTGCCGAATAGTTGTCGCCGATCATCCAGGCGGGCTCGCCAGGGCGGGCGTATCGGCGGCCCTGCTCAAACATGGCCGGATGCGGCTTCTCGAAGCCCGTGGCTGCTGAGCCGATGAGTCCGTCCAGGTGGGAGTCGAGCCCGAGCGCCGTGACGATGCGTGGCAGCTCCGGGGTGTGGTTCGAGAGCAGCACGTGCCGCCAACCCGCAGCATGGAGCGTGTCGAGCGCCGGCAACACGTCGGAGAAGAGACAGAACCGGTGTGGGGCAGGGTACTCTTCGCGCATGCGTTCAGCAGCGCGCTGGGCATGCTCAGGGTGCAACCCCAGGCTTGTAGCTGCGCGCTGGAACACCGGATAGAGCGCCGCCCACCAGAGGTCAGGATCGCCCAAGTGTGGATGTGCTACCTCGGGGGAGTGCCAGGGGAAGCCGGCGCTCAGATGCGGGGCGACGTCATCGCTGGTAATGGCGCCTGCTGACCCCAGTTCGCTGAGAATCCGCGCGAGGCACCCCGACCACAGCTCGGTATGGTACGCCAAGGTGCCGTCGAAGTCCCACAACAGCAGGCCGCTCATCTCAGGGTCTTCGCGAAGAACGCCAGCACCCGCTCGATATACTCACTGCGAGCGATGACGATTCCCTGGCCATGGCCGGCGCCTTCCACCATCCAGAGGTCTTTTGACCCGCCAGCGGCGGCGAAGATGGCGCGGGCGTCTTCTGCCGGGATGCCACGATCGAGTTCACCGTGGATGACCAACAGGGGCGTGGGGGCAAGTTTGCCCACATGGTCAAGCGGCGCAACATCACGGGGGGCAAGGCCCGAGTAGTACTGCACGGCCAGCGGCACCGTGACCGAGAAGGGCCAGCGCGGCAGGTTGAACCACCGGTCCAGGCGGCCGACCAGCGCGTCACCATTGCTGAACGCCGAGTCGGCCACGATGCCAGCGAACCGGCGCCCGTCGGCGCCCAGCATCAGCAGTGCGGCAGCCCCCATGGAGACACCCAGCGCCCCGGTGCGGGTGCTGTCGAGTTCGGGCCGCTGCCGCAGGTAGTGCAACGTTCCTGCTATGTCCTTCGCCTCGTGAAAGCCAAGGGTAGACTGCTCACCCTCACTCTCGCCGGACGCGCGAAAGTCGAACATCAATACCGAGTAGCCGGCTTGGCGGTGCAGGAACTCGGCGGTGTCCAGCAGCTGCCCCTTGTTACTGCCATGGCCGTGGGTCAGCAGCACCGTGGCGGGGCTGCCTTTGAGGAACCACCCGCTGAGCATCAGGCCATCGCTGCTGGGGAAGCTCACCGACTCGTAGGGAAGCCCCACCTGTGCAGGCGTGCGTTCGTGCAAGGTGCGGGCGGGAAAGACCACTTGCCGGGCGGCCTGCAGCGAGAAGACGCCGAGCTGAAACGCCAGTCCGACCAGCCCGGTAGCGGCCGCCACTCCGCCCAGGCGGAGCGCTCGGGTGCGGCGAGACGGAGGGCCGGAGGCGGCTGGCACGTTAGACCCCGGTATCCAAGGTGATGGTCACGGGGCCGTCGTTCTCGAGCGAGACGACCATATGTGCGCCGAATCGGCCGGTCTGCACGCTCACGCCGAGATCGCGCAGCGCTTGAGCAAAGGCGTCCACCAGGGGCGATGCGAGGTCGGGTGGGGCGGCATCGGTGAAGCTGGGGCGCCGGCCACGGCGGGTGTCGGCCAGCAGCGTGAACTGGCTCACTACCAAGGCCTCGCCCCCGATGTCGAGCAGCGAATGGTTGAACCTGCCGGCCTCGTCGCTGAAGATGCGGAGGCGGGCGGTCTTGTCGGCCAAGGCTGCAGCGTCGGCGGGGGAATCACCGGCAGCCACCCCAACCAGAATCATGAGTCCCGCGCCGATGGCGCCCAGGGTGGCGCCGTCCACCGTCACCTTGGCGGAGGTCACCCGCTGGACGACAGCGCGCATCCGGGGCGTTCAGTCGGTCGCGGTGGCCGCTGCTTTCGGTTCAGACGCCGCGGCGCTGGGTGCGCCCTCGCTGCTGCCGCCGCTGCCGCCGCTGCC
>CAXNDA010000187.1:0-3481 GCA_964200875.1 Chloroflexota bacterium
AACCGGGTGCCATGGTTCGAGCCGGAACCGTCGTTGCCGTAGGCGTGGTGATGCTGATGCGCATTTCAGACAGCCCATTGCTTGGGGATAGACGAAAGAAGCGCTCCAACCCATTGGCTGGAGCGCTGTGTGCCTAAGGGGTGGTGGGCGGTACTGGGCTCGAACCAGTGACCTCTTGCGTGTGAAGCAAGCGCTCATACCAACTGAGCTAACCGCCCGTGCTCAGCAGTATACCAAGCTGCGGTCGCGGCCACAACCGTACTCTAGGCGTCGGCCGAGGTGCTTGGCCCATTGGTGCAGTACCTGTAACTTACCCCCCGCCTTTCCGGTACCATAGCTACAGATGCATCTCACTTCCCGCCCTTGGCCCCTTGGCAGGCTCGCGTTCGCCTGGTTGTCGCTGATCGTTTGTGCCGGCGTGCTCGCTCCACCCGATCGCAGCGCACTGGCCGCCGAGGCGCTGAACGACGCCATCGGTATCGATCACATCAGCTACGGCAACGAGTCCTTCGACGCGAAGACGACGGCCGAGCGCTACCGGTGGGCGCGAGAGTCGGGGGCTGGATGGAACCGCTGGGTGTTGTACTGGCACGAGATTGAGCAGAATCCAGGCGTCTTCGACTTCAGTAAGACCGACGCCACCGTAGCAGCCGACTCGGCGAACGGCCTGAAGGTGCTGGGTATCCTGATGGGCACCCCCTATTGGGCCGCCGATGGCGCCGGCGTGCAGAGCGTCCCGCCACCGGCGGTGGGTCAGCGTGCCTATACCGAGGCGACCCGGTTGCAGACGGCGACGCTGCAGGCCGGCAGTCCCACCACCTTCGCTCCGCGGGGACTCGATCAGCCGGCCTTCGCCGACGGCACGGATACTCCGGCGGTGGGCAAGGCTATCAATGAGAACAACCCCTGGGCCCGCTACGTGCAGAAGGCAGTGTCACGCTACAAAGGCAAGATCACTGCCTGGGAGATCTGGAACGAGCCGGATTTTCGCCCCGTTGAGTCAACCGGCTTCTTCGGTTTTTGGAGTGGCACCGTCGAGGGGTACGCCCGGGTGCTGAAGGTGGCGCACGCGGTCATTCGAGCCACCGACCCTTCGGCCACCGTGGTGATGGGGGGCATGGCTTACTGGTTCCAGCAAGACTTCTTCCCCAAGCTGCTTGCGGTCATTGCCCGGGACCCGGGAGCTGCCGCCAATGGCTTCTACTTCGATGCGACCGCGTGGCACTGGTATAGCCAGCCCAGCCTGCTGTACGACCGCACACTGTGGGTGCGGGACCAACTCCGGCGCTATGGCCTGCAGGACAAACGCATCTGGATCACCGAGACCATGTTGCCCGTATGCAACGATCCCGCGTCCAAAGAGCGGGATACTCACTGCGAGAAGGGAATGCATCGCGGCACCCCGCAACACCAGGCCGACTACATCTGGCAGTCGCTCAGTTACGCCTTCGCGGCGGGCGTCGAAAAGGTGTTCCTGTTTCAGCTCTACGACGATGGTCACGGTCCCGGTGAAAACTTTGGCTTGATTCGCAACGACAACACGCCGCGTCCAGCGTTCACCGCCGCCAAGACCGCGATTGGGCTGCTTCGCAACGTCACCGAAACCTACAAGTTGAGCACCGCCCGGGGCAGGGCGGAGCTGATCACCATGGTCACGGCAGACGGCCGCCGCATCCGCACCGCGTGGAGCCGGGTGAATGCAGAAGTGCCGGTCTCGCTGCCGGTGGAAGGCTCAGCCTTCGCTCGGGCCGAGGGCGCCACCGGGTTGCAGCCGGTGGCTATCGCCAGTGGTAGCGCTTTCACCGTGACACTGCCCCCCGCAACGCTCGACGACGCCGCACCAAAGGCCCCACCTGATTATGTGGTTGGCGGCATCACCCAAGTGTTGGTCGAGGAGCAGGCCTTCCATCAGTGGACGGTACTCGAAGGGACCGTGGGTGATAGTGCCGGCCGGCCGATGGGTGGCGTACCGGTGCGTGTGGGCCCGGCCACCGTCACCTCCGATGCCCAGGGTCGCTATCGCATTGAGTTGCGCCCCGGCCTGTATGACGTCGCGGTTGGCCCCCGCAGCCCCGGACCGGTAGCGGGTGGAGTGCTGGAATCCGTCCCCATTTGGTCAAGCCGCCCGAGCAATGTGCAGAACGTGGGCATCGCGCCGGTGTCGCAGCGCTTCCTGCCCATCTTCCAGCGAAGGGCTAAGCCTTAGGAGCCTAGCGGTGCGATGCATGTGCAGTGATGTGAGGCGAGGCGGGAGAATCCAGAGAGGGCAGCGGCCCTTTCTGGACGGGGTGTTCGAGGGGAACCCCCTCGACTCCTAAAAAGTGCCATGGGCGGGCGGAGGGTACCTTCGCGCCAGTCCGAAGGCCGCGAATCCGGCCACCCATAGGACGTGCGTCACACCGCTAGGCCCCGTGGGCGATCGCCATTGCTCGATCGGGGATGCCGTTAACATAAATATCCCTTGAAGTTGCCACCAAGAACCCGCCGAGCATGATGAGCATGAAGGCGCTGCCCGTAACCACCAGCACCAGTTGCGGGCCTACGATGTCGCTCATGACCCCGTTCGAGAGGTTCATCACCGCCATCAGGCCCTGGAAGCTCATGGTGTTCACGCTGGCTATGCGCCCCCGATAACCGTCGTCGGCCACGGCTTGGGTGATCGCCTCGCCCAGGGTCATGAACGCCGCCTGAGTGGCCCCCATCAGCACCGCCGCGACGTAGGCGAACGCAATGTCCGGTGCGAAGCTCAACATCACCTGCCCGAACCCGCTGAGTACGCCGGTGACCAGCAAGAGTCTGCCCCGCAGCAGCGCGCTGCTGATGCCGCCCACGTAGATGCTGCCGAACAGCGATCCAACGCCGACCGCCGTCATCAGCACGCCAAACATCTCGGTGGAGCCTAACCGCTGGCGGGCGAACGCCGGTAACGTCGACTCGAACCCCATGGTCAGACTGCAATGGAAGCAGACCATCACAATAACCATCATGATCAAGGGCTGTGTGCGAATGTAGCGAAAGCCGCCCGCCAGGTTCGAGAAGAAGCTCTCGCCGGCCTTCGCGGTGCCGGTCGAGACCGTCTTGATGCGCATGGTCAGGAACCACCCTACCCCGTACAGGCCGGTGCAGACCAGGAACGCGAGGGGGGCGCCCACCGCCGCCAGGATGGGCGTGACGGCTGCCGCCCCCACCAGCCGGGAGAACTGGTTGGTGGCCCGGTTGAGCGAGAGTGCATTCAGCAGCACGTTGCGCGGGACGAGGTTGGCGGCCAGCGCCTGCGAGACCGTCATCTGGGTGTAGCGTGCGGCCCCGTTCACAATAGAGAGCACCACGACCTGCCAAAGGCCCAGCAGCGGCGGCAGCCCCAGCATTTCGGTGACTCCCAAGATATCGGCGAAACCCAGCGCTGCCAGCAAAAGGTTGGCGAACAGGTTGGCGGCGTAGCTAGCCGCAAGTATCTTCTGGCGGTCCAACCGATCGGCGT
>CAXNDA010000188.1:0-3465 GCA_964200875.1 Chloroflexota bacterium
CGGGCAGTCCAGTGATAGAGGGTTCACCCAACGTTGAGCTAGGCGGGTGCGGTGAGCCGCTGCCAGCCGCGGCAACCCCTGCCCATTGCAGCACACGCGTTCGGAACGGTAGAATGCGGGTGCTGATTGCACATCGCCCGGCCAGCCCCGGACATCGCACCCGTGACGTCGACCCCGGCCGTAGCATCGACCCCCACCTAGCCTCCCCCTGCCAGGGGGAGGAATGAGTTGCCAATGCCCACCGACCTCCTAGAAGGCCTGAACGAGCCGCAGTTCGCCGCCGTCACCCACCCCGACGGGCCGGTGCTGATTCTGGCCGGCCCTGGCAGCGGCAAGACCCGCGTCATCACCCACCGCATCGCCTACCTCATGCAGGCCGAGAACGTGGCGCCCTGGCACGTGCTGGCGGTCACCTTCACCAACAAGGCAGCGCGGGAGATGAAGGAGCGGCTGCTGGCCATCGCCGGCGAGGCGGCCGAGCACGTGACGATGGGCACCTTCCATTCGGTGTGCGTACGCATTCTGCGCACCGAGCACGAGGCCGCCCGCCTCGACCGCCGCTTTGTGATCTACGCCGATGACGATCAGATGGCCATCATGAAGCGGGTGCTCACCGACCTCGGCGTCGATGCCCGCCAGTTCACGCCGCGGGCGGTGCTCAGCGCTATCTCTAACGCCAAGAGCCAGCTCATCCACGCCGATTCCTATGCCGCCAACAGCTACTTCGAGGAGGTGGTGCGCCGGGCCTACGAGCGCTACCAAAGCGAGCTGTACGAGGCTCGGGCGCTGGACTTCGACGATCTGTTGATGCGCTGCGTCGATCTGTTTCGCGACGAGCCGGAGGTGCTGCGCAAGTACCAGGAGCGCTACCAGTACGTGCTGATCGACGAGTTTCAGGACACCAATGTCTGCCAGTACGTGTGGGCCCGGCTGCTGGCCGGCGAGCGCCGCAACATCTGCGTGGTGGGCGACCCCGACCAGTCGATCTACTCCTGGCGGTCGGCCGACATCCGTAACATCCTCAACTTCGAGCAGGACTACCCCGATGCCACCATCGTGAAGCTGGAGGAGAACTACCGCAGCACCAAGACCATCCTGGCGGCGGCCTCCAAGCTCATCGCGCTCAACACCCAGCGCAAAGAGGTGAGCCTGTTCACCAACAACGGCGAGGGCGCTCCCATCGTGGTGCGCGAGGGCTACGACGAGGACGAGGAGGCCTTTCTGGTGGCGCAGGAGGTGGAGCGCTTGGTGGCCCGCGACCAACGCCGCTGGGGCGATAGCGCGGTGCTGTACCGCACCAACGCCCAGTCCCGCGCGCTGGAAGAGGCGATGGTGCGGGCGAATATCCCCTACCGCCTGATCGGCGCCACCAAGTTCTACGACCGCAAGGAGATCAAGGACCTGCTGGCCTACCTGCGCCTGCTGCGCAACCCCTTCGATAGCGTGAGCCTTCAGCGGGTGGTCAACGTGCCGCCGCGCGGCATCGGCCAAAAGACGCTGGAGGAGCTGGGCCGGTTCGGAAGCGTGAACAACCTGCCGCTGTACACCGTGCTGCAGATCGCCGGCAGCCCCGATAGCGAGGAGACTGCCGGACTGGAGAAGCCCCGCTTCACCCCCAAGATCACCCGGGCGCTGGCCGAGGTGGTGGAGCTGCTAGACGGCCTGCAGAAGGTGGCCGACACCCAGCCGGTGGGCGAGCTGTTCGACGCCCTGCTGGAGCGCACCAAGTTCCGTACCTACGTGATGGATGCACTGGAGGACGGCGACGATCGCTGGGAGAATGTGCAGGAACTGCGCGGTCTGGCCGATCAGTTCGCCGACTCAGCCGCGCCGGAGGGTCTGGAGGCGTTCCTGGACAACGTGGCGCTGGTGGCCGACGTCGACAATATCGAGACCGGCCTCGACGCCGTCACGCTGATCACACTGCACCAAGCCAAGGGGCTCGAGTACCCCTTCGTGTTCATCGTGGGCATGGAGGAGGGGGTCATCCCCCACATCCGTTCGCTGGACGATCCTAAACAGATGGAAGAGGAGCGGCGGCTGGCCTACGTGGGCATTACGAGAGCCCGCGAGCGGCTGTACCTGTTCCGGGCGTTCCGGCGCATCACCATGGGCACCCGCATGCCCAACCCACCCTCGCGCTTCCTGCGCGACATCCCCGCCAACCTCATCGTGCAGCCGGGCCGCCCCACCAGCGCCGCCGCGGGCGGAGCACGGCGCTTCCCGATCGGCGGCGGCACGGGGTCCGGCGGGCCGGTCCGCACCACCCCGGTGTGGGGCTCGCCCAGCACCACCACCCGCGTGCTCTCCCAAAGCGTGTCCGCGGCCTCGGCATCAGCGGCGCCGCCGCCCGCCGCCAAAGCCGCCTTCGGCACCGGCGAGCACGTGAAGCACCCCCAGTTCGGCGAGGGCATCGTGGTTTCCTGCGAGCCCGCCAAGGACGACCAGCTCATCACCGTGGCCTTCAAGGGCGGCGCCGGCGTGAAGCGCCTGCTGCTCAGCTTCGCCCCGCTGGAGAAGGTGGCGGGGTAGCGCTGCCCGCAGCAAGGTCCCGATGACTAGTGCCAACGTAGACAGAAGTGATGGGAACCTAGACGACCTGTCCGTGTTGGTGACCTTTGAGTTGCCGTTCAGTTTGTATCTACCGGACGGAGAGTACACGGTTCAGTTGCCAACGCTCGAAGTCATCATCGTGCTGGAACGGCTTGCGAATGCTCAGGTGGATCCCCGCTGGGGAGTAGAGAAGTCTGAGGGCGTCGAGTTCATGCGTGACCGTTATGGCCGACTCAGGTACACGAAGGTGACGGTGAGAACTGCGGGACGGCCACTGATAGAAGACGAACTCCTAAGACGCGTTAAGACGGGCGAACTCGAGGCACCTGACGGAATGCTCAGCGTGCAGATCATGAGTGAAGAGATCTCTTCTGACTTCGAACCAGCTGCGTTCCAGACCGCAATCCTTGCTGTTAATCAACTAATCGATGTGTACCGCACGACCGGGGATCAATTCCATATCAAACGGGTTTCAGACGAGGACATCTTTGAGGCAACCATTAATTGGTTCGTCTCAGACGAGCCATTGGGAGGCACCCAACGGATGGGATTGGGTAGAGGGCTGACTCTCGAACCGACGCTCAGTCCAATGACCGTTGCCAATATCCGGCACTGGTTACAGCACCCTCGACCGGTGCCTGTGTTTGCCCTCCTGTTTGCGGATTCGAAGGAGAAGCTCGACGCTGGCGATTATCGGTCTGCGGTCATAGACGCAAGGACCGCCCTTGAGGTTCTTGTGGACGAGGTGCTACTCATTCACTTTGCTCACAATCACGCGGACCTCTCGGCGGTTTGCCAGATTCTGGACGTTCAAGCAAAGAGAGTGACCAGCGCTGAGGATGCCTTGAGGCGTGCTGAAGTGAATCGAAAGCTCGGGACTGGCCTAAAGAAGGCCATCGGCCTAGACCTTCA
>CAXNDA010000189.1:0-3413 GCA_964200875.1 Chloroflexota bacterium
GCTCATGACGCCGGGGCTGGCGTTCTTTTACGCAGGTTTGGTGCGCGGCCGCAATGCGGTGAGCACCATCATGTACAGCTTCATGGCGATGGTGGTGGTGAGCCTGGTGTGGGTGTTCTGGGGATACAGCCTGGCCTTTGCCGACGGCAACGCCTGGATTGGTGATCTGTCGTGGTTTGCACTGCGCGGCATTGGCACTGGCGACACTGTGGGCAGCATCCCGCGGTTGCTGCACGCCGCGTTCCAAATGATGTTCGCCATCATCACGCCCGCCATTATCACCGGCGCCGTGGTGGAGCGTTTCAAGTTCACAACCTACCTGGTGTTTCTGGTGCTGTGGATCACCTTTGTCTATGCCCCGCTTGCCCATTGGGCGTGGGCGCCCACCGGCTGGCTGTTCACCCTGGGCCTGCTCGACTACGCGGGCGGCACCGTCATCGAGGTGAACTCGGGCATCACGGCGCTGGTTGCGGCGTTGGTGGTGGGGAAGCGCCGCTACGCCGGCATTGAACCGCACAACGTGCCGTTTGTGGTGTTGGGGGCCGGCATCCTCTGGGTGGGCTGGCTCGGGTTCAACGCCGGTTCGGGCCTGCGGTCCGATGGCCAAGCGGTCAACGCGCTGCTCACCACCAATACCGCAGCAGCGGCGGGCGCGCTGGTCTGGGGTCTGCTCGCCCTCAAGCAGTACAACCGCATGGGCGCAGTGGGCGTCGCCACCGGCGCCGTCGCGGGTATGGTCGCCATTACGCCGGCGGCTGGGTTTGTGGATATAGTGGGCGCAACCATCATCGGTGGCGTGTCGGGCGCGCTCGGCTACGCGGCGGTGCTGCTGCGCCCACGCACGGGCCTCGATGACTCGCTCGACGTGTTTAGCGTGCATGGTCTCGGCGGCATTTGGGGCACCATCGCCACCGGTATCTTCGCTGTGCAAGCCATCGGCGGCACCGCAGGCCTGTTGGAAGGCAACCCTGGGCAGGTGATTATCCAGATCATCGGTGTCGGTGCGAGTCTGGTGTACGCCGCGGTGGCCTCGCTGATCATCCTGAAGGTGCTCGCCGTGATTCCAGGGCTGGGGCTGCGCATTGGGGACCACGAAGAGGCGCAGGGGATGGACCTGACTGCCCACGGTGAACGGGCCTACGTGCAGGACGGCGCCGACTAAAATCGCCGATTCGAGGGGGGCGATGCCGACGTAAAAACCGGTGTCGCCCCCGATGGCGGCGCACTGAGTGCAGGAACGAATGGAGCCACCGGTGGGAATCGAACCCACGGCCAGCTGTTTACGAAACAGCTGCTCTGCCTCTGAGCTACGGTGGCGCTGGCGCAACATGCCGGCGCATCGGCTCCGCAGCAAGTCTCTTGCTCACGGCTGGCTAACGCGCCTGACACTTGGGCTTTCCGAACCCCTCCGCGGCCTGCTCCCGGAGTCCCGACAGCACGTGGCTTTACGCGTACAACGTTCGCAGGCCGAGGCGTTCGCCATCTATCTTCGCATGGACGCACTGCCCCAGCAAGAACATCGCCTGCGCCGTAAGCAACTCAGGCTTCGCGTGCTGGGAGTGTGGCTCCCAGGTCATGCCAGCCTAAGGAGGCATCCCCTCGTTCCCGGACAGTCGTCACCACCCGGCGTGAACGTGATTACCTGGCATCAGCTCATGGCGGCCGCGTCGTCGCTGACGCCGTTATCCGCCAGGTGGCATGCCACGTAATGGGCCGAGTCCGGCGTCCCGAGATTGCGCCACAGAGGCACCTCGAAGCTGCACTTGGCAACGGCGACGGGACATCGGGTGTGGAACAGGCATCCGCTGGGAGGATTCATGGGACTGGGCACGTCGCCCTTCAGGATGATGCGCTCGCGCTTCGCCTCCACGCGGGGGTCGGGCACCGGCACCGCCGAGAGCAGCGCCTTGGTGTAGGGGTGCAGCGGCCGCTCGTAGAGTTCGGCGCGGTCTGCCAGCTCCATCATCTTGCCGAGGTACATCACGGCAATGCGGTCGCTGATGTGACGCACCACGGCGAGGTCGTGGGCGATGAACAGGTAGGTGAGGCCCAGGCGCTGCTGGAGGTCCTCCAGCAGGTTGATGATCTGGGCTTGGATGCTGACGTCCAGGGCGGAGATGGGCTCGTCGCACACGATGAAGCTGGGGTTGCTGGCCAGCGCACGCGCAATGCCGATGCGCTGGCGCTGGCCGCCGCTGAACTCGTGGGGGTAGCGAGCCGCCATGTAGGGGTGAATGCCCACCAGGGTCAGCAATTCGGCCACCCGCTCCTCCACGGCTTTGCCGGACGCCAGATGGTGGATTTGCAGAGGCTCGGCCACGATGTCGCCGCAGGTCATGCGGGGGTTAAGCGAACCGTAGGGGTCCTGAAAGATGACCTGGATCTGTTTGCGGATGCGGCGCATTTCGCGCATGGGGATGTTGGTGAGGTCGACGTAGCGCTCCTCCTCCTGATCCCAGTACCGCACCACACCGTCGGTGGGCTTGATTGCCTGCAGAATGGCGCGGCCGAGCGTGGTTTTGCCACAGCCGCTTTCGCCCACCAGCCCCAGGGTCTCGCCGCGTTCCACCATGAAGGTGACGCCATCGACCGCCTTGATGTCGGCCACCTTCCGCTGCAACAGACCCTTGGTGACCGGAAAGTGCACCTTGAGCCCCGACACGTCTAAGAGCGTTTCAGCGGACACCGGCAACCTCCTTGTACGAGCGCATAAGACCTGTTTCGACGTTCACCCAGCACGCTGACTTGTGCCCATTGCCGAGGTCGAACAGCGGAGGGTACTCCGCCGCGCACTTCTCCTGCGCAAACGGGCACCGGGGCATGAACCGGCAGCCCACGGGCGGGTCCGCCATGTCGGGAGGCATGCCCTCAATGGGGATCAGCTTCTCTTTGTCGCCGAGGTCGAGGCGTGGGACGCTGCGCAGGAGCCCGAGCGTGTACGGATGCGCCGGACTGGCATACAGGTCGTCGGCGGTGGCCTGCTCGACGATACGTCCGCCGTACATCACGTTCACGCGGTCGGCATAGCGGGCCACAATGCCCAGATTGTGGGTGATCAGGATGACGGCGGTGCCCATCTCGCTGCTGAGCTGCTTGATAATCTCCAGAACCTGTGCCTGGATGGTCACGTCCAAGGCCGTGGTGGGTTCATCGGCGATCAGCAGCTTGGGCTGGCAGCTCATGCCCATGGCGATCATGATGCGTTGCCGCATGCCACCGCTGAACTGGTGGGGGTACTGGTCGAGCCGCTTCTCTGCCTCCGGGATCGCCACAAGCTGCAGCAGCTCCACGGCCCGAGCCTTCGCCGCACGCTGGTCCATGTTCCGGTGCAGCATTAGCGCTTCGCACAGCTGATCGCCCACGGTGAGCACGGGGTTCAGGCTCGACATCGGCTCCTGGAAGATCATCGCGAT
>CAXNDA010000190.1:0-3409 GCA_964200875.1 Chloroflexota bacterium
TTGGCTCGCAGTTCATCACCGGTGACCACTACCAAGGCGTTCTCCCGCAAGTAGGCGAGGTCTCTTTGCAGCGTCTTCGGCCCCAGGCCCCGGTAGAGCCTGGCGAGCGGGTGCCTTCCACTGCGAATCGCCGCCACCGACGCCGGTTGCTCCAGCTCCGTTAAGAACTGCAGCAGGCGCGCTCCCAGCGGGCTCCCGATCTTGTTTTGGTTGGCGAGCGTCTCGCGGGCGTAGTCACGGAACGCAATGACCCGCACTTCACTCAGCACTTCTTGGTGCACCACGTCTAGCTCGCTCAGCAGACCCTTGAGGGCAAACCGAACGAATGGGGTGAGGTCCGGGTCGCTTCGGAACCGGACGTAATCGAGCCAGTAAATGTACTCTGGCCTGTATTGGTAATAGTAGTTTGCGAGCGAGTAGTAGCCTCGGGCATTGATTCCGGCCTTGTACAGGAGGTAGCTCTCCACTGCCCGAGACACCCGGCCATTCCCATCGCCGAACGGATGGATGCTCACGAGCACGAAATGTGCTGCGATCGCCTGGACCACCGGGTCCCACTGGCGGGCCACGCCTTCGTTCAACCACCGCTCGAACTGCTGCATGAGCCTTCTTACCTCCTCGCCATCGGCGGGCGGGTGGTAATCGCCGGCTTGCACGCCGTGAGCCCGGTAGTGGCCGGGGACGTTGTTGGGGTAGGCGATGCCGGACGTCAGAATCTCATGGAAACGCTGAACCATATGCTCCGTCACTGGTTCTTGCGGATTTCCCTGCACCCGTTCTGCCACGTGCGCCATGAGCGTTGCGGCGTTCCTGACCTCCTGAATCTCCCTGGAGCGATGGCTATCTGAGCTCCCCAAGTCAACACTGACAGAGCTCAAGATTTCGCCGACCTGTTGCTCGTCAAGTTCATTCCCTTCGATCCCGGTTGTGCCGCGGACCGCTCGGACGATGTTCAGGCGGTCCAAGCGCCGCTGCACCCGGGGCGGGATGGGGATGCCACGGATGACCGACGCCATGGCGTGGATTTGAATGACGGCTTCGAGGAGGTCCGGCTGAGTGAGGTCAATCTTCAGGTTGAAGTGGATCCGCCATTGAGCCACGGCTTGTCCTTTGGACAATGTCCAGGACAGTGTCCACCATATCTATGAGTTAATAGTAAGTATAATCCCTACTTTCAAGTGGACATGCAAGCAGACAATGTCCACCTTGATGTCTGCCCGCCGCGAGATCAAGAAAGCCGCCCCTGAGGGCGGCTTATTGTTCTGCACTGCCGGCAGGGTTACCCCTGCTCGCCGTCCTCAATCACCAGCTTGCCAGACTTGAGGCCGGCCCGGTACTCCTTCAGCGCCTCCTGCAGCGTGTTCCAGCCCAGCGTGGCGCACTTCACCCGCACCGGGAACTTGCGCACGCCGTCCAGCACCTCCAGGTCGCCGAGGTCCCGGGCTGGGGTGTCGTCGACGCCGGTCATGTAGTCGCGGAAGGCCTTGGCCAGCCCGTCGGCAGAATCCAGCTCCATGCCCTGCACCGCCTCGGTCATCATGCTGGCCGAGGACTGCGAGATAGCGCAGCCTTTCCCGTGCAGGCTGACGCCCATGATCTGGCCGTGCTGCACCAGTAGCTCCAAATGCACCTGATCGCCACACACGGGGTTGAACCCCTCGGTGGCGACGGAGGGATCGGTTAGCGGATTGGTGTTCCGCGGGTTCTGATAGTGGTCAAGAATGACCTCTTTATACAGTGCGTCCAGTGCGTCCAGAGACACGGTGGAAAAACTCCTGAGTCTTGATAAGACCGTCGACGAACTTGTCGATCTCTGCCTGGGTAGTATAGGCGTAGAAGCTGGCCCGCGCCGTGGAGCCGACGCCCAAGCGGCGGTGCAGCGGCTGCGCGCAGTGGTGCCCAGCCCGGATGGCAATGCCGTACTGGTCGAGCGCGGTGCCGATGTCGTGTGGGTGCACGTCTCCCATGGTGAAGGCAACCACGCCGCCGCGATCCTCGGCCTTGGGCGGTCCGTACACCGTGATCTCGGGCACGCTCCGAATCTTGTGCAAGGCGTACCGCGTCAGGTCGATTTCGTGCTGCCGGATGTTCTCGAGGCCCACGTCGTTCAGGTAATCGATGGCGGGGGCCCACGCCACAGCGTCGGCGATGTTGGGGGTGCCGGCCTCGAACCGCCACGGCAGCTCGTTCCAGGTGGAGCGCTCCAGCGTGACCTCGCGGATCATCTCGCCGCCGCCCAGGAAGGGGCCCATCGGCTCCAGCAGTTCCAGCTTGCCGTACAGTGCGCCGATGCCGGTCGGCCCCATCATCTTGTGCGAACTGAACGCCATGAAGTCGCAGTCAAGGTCCACCACATCCACCGGCATGTTGGGCACGCTCTGCGCGCCGTCCACCAGCATCAGTGCTCCCACAGCGTGAGCGGCCTTCGCCATCTCCTTCACCGGGTTGATGGTCCCGAGCACATTCGACACATGCATCACGCTGACCAGCTTGGTGCGGCTGTTCAGCATCTGCTGGTACTGCTCCAGGTCGAACTTACCCTCTTCGTCGATGTCGATGTACCGCAGCACCACGCCGGTGTCCGAGGCCAGAATCTGCCAAGGCACAATGTTGGAGTGGTGCTCCATCACGCTGAGCACAATCTCGTCGCCAGCCTTCAGGTTGCGGCGGCCCCAAGCGTACGCCAGCAGGTTGATGGCCTCGGTGGTATTGCGGGTGAACAGCACGGTATTGGGCGACTCGGCGCCGATGAACGCCGCCACCCGGCCGCGCGCGCGCTCGTAAGCAATCGTCGCCGCTTCGGCCAGCGTGTGCAGGCCGCGATGCACGTTGGCGTTGTAGCGGCCGTAGTAGTCGGTCAACGCGTCCATCACCGATTGCGGCTTCTGCGAGGTGGCGGCGTTGTCCAAATAGACCAACCGCTGGCCGTTCACCTGGCGCTCCAGGATGGGGAAGTCTTTGCGGATTTGTTCGACGTTATACATAGCTAGCTTCCTTGGCTTGTAACTGTCATTGCACTGCTGTGGGAAAATCTCGCGCTGGCTCGGTTCATCACCCCGACCGCGTATGATTCTCGGAGGCTTCTACCCTCCCCTAACCCCTCCCTGCAAGGGAGGGGAATGATGAAGGGCGCTCACGCCAGCTCCTCCACCATGTCGTGGACAAAGGCCAGCTTCAGGCCGACCGCGGCGCGGATGCGAGCCTGCAGCGCCTCGCCGGGCAGACGGCCCAGGATGGCGTCGAGGAACCCGGCCACGATGATCTCGCGGGCGTCGTCGCCGTTCAGGCCGCGGGTCTGCAGGTAGTACATGGTCTCGGGGTCTACCTGGCCGACGGTGGCGCCGTGATTGCAGCGCTCTACGTCGGGGGCCAGAATCTCGAGCACTGGTACCGAGTCGGCGGTGGCGCC
>CAXNDA010000191.1:0-3369 GCA_964200875.1 Chloroflexota bacterium
GCCGAGCCGACGTACCCTTGCACCGGGAACTCAAGCGCGGCACCCTTCGAGGTATCCTGCGGCAGTCGGGCATCACCGTGGCCGACTTCATCGATCTTTTGAACTAAGGCACCACACTCATGCGCTATTCCACTCTCTTGGGTAAGACCCTGCGGCAGCCACCCTCCGACGCCGAGACCATCAGCCATCAACTCCTCGTCCGGGCGGGCATGATCGCGCAACTCGGGGCCGGGGTGTACAGCATGTTGCCCTTGGGCTGGCGGGTGCTCCGCAACATCGAACGCATCGTCCGCGAGGAGATCGATGGTGTCGGCGGGCAGGAGGTGGTGATGCCGGTGCTGCACCCCCGCGAGCTGTGGCAAGAGAGCGGGCGCGATGGCAAGATGGGCGGTATTCTGTTCCGCCTGATGGACCGCCGTGAGCGGGAGATGGTGCTGGGCCCCACGCACGAGGAGGTCATCACCACGCTGGTACGCCAAAACGTGCAGAGCTACCGCGACCTGCCGATGACCCCCTACCAGATTCAGACCAAGTTTCGCGACGAAGCCCGCCCCCGCGCCGGCCTGATTCGCGGTCGCGAATTCGTGATGAAGGACGCCTACAGTTTCCACGCCGATCAGGACAGTCTGGATGCCACCTACGAGGCCATGAAGGGCGCGTACACCCGGGTGTTCGAGCGCTGCGGCCTGCCCTCGGTGATGGTGGAGGCCGACAGTGGAGCCATCGGCGGCAAGGGCTCGCACGAGTTCATGTTGCTTGCCTCAAGCGGCGAAGACTCGATCCTCATCTGCTCAAGCTGCGGCTACGCGGCCAACGGCGAGAAGGCGGAGTTCGTGAAGCCTGCAGGCGTCGCCGAGGCCGAGCGGGCAATGGGCGAGGTGCACACCCCCGGCAAGAAGACCATCGCCGAACTGGCGTCGTTCCTGGGCGTGGAGCCGCGGCAGACCTTGAAGGCGGTGTTCTACGTAGCCGATGGCGACATGGTGTTTGTCACCATTCGGGGTGACCTCGAGGTGAACGAGATTAAGCTCAAGAACGCGCTGCACGCCACCGAGTTGCGCTTGGCCACCGACCTGGAGGTGACGGCAGCGAAGCTGGTCGCCGGCAGCGCTTCTGCGGTCGGCCTCACCGGCTTCGAGGTGGTGTGCGATGACTCGGTGACCATGGGCACGAACTTCGTGGCGGGCGCTAACAAGCCCGACTATCACTTCCTGAACGTGAACTACCCACGCGACTTCCAGGCCAACCTGCTGCTCGATATCGCGCTTGCCGAGGCCGGCGCCAAGTGCGCGCGTTGTGCCGATGGCCGCCTGGAAGTGCAGCGCGGCATCGAGGTGGGTCACATCTTCAAGTTGGGGGTCACCTACAGCGAAGCCCTGGGGGCCAACTTCACCGACGCCGAGGGCGCCGAGCGCCCCATCATCATGGGTTGCTACGGCATTGGCGTCAGCCGGCTGGTGGCCGCGGCGGTGGAGCAGAACCACGACGACCGGGGCATTGTGTGGCCGCCCGCGATCGCCCCGTTCCAGGTGCATCTGTGCGCGTTGAACATCGACAACCCTGAGGTCTCGGCAGCCGCGGCCAAGCTGTACACCGATCTGGCAGCCGGCGGCATCGATGTGCTGTTTGACGACCGTGTTGAGTCGGCCGGCGTGAAGTTCAACGACGCCGACCTCATCGGCCTGCCGCTCCGCGTCACCGTCAGTCCGCGGACGCTGGGTCAGGGCGGTGTCGAGGTCAAGCGGCGCACGGAGCGCGAGTTTGCGCTGGTCCCGCTGGATGAGATCGTGGCACACCTGCAGCACCGCCTCTCGGAGCGCTAACCGGTGACCCGCACGCTGCTTCCCCTGCTGTTTGCGCTGGCAGCGTTGCTGCCGGGCCGCGCCGCCGCCCAC
The DNA here is from genome assembly GCA_964200875.1 of Chloroflexota bacterium. Lineage (GTDB taxonomy): Bacteria > Chloroflexota > Dehalococcoidia > SHYD01 > SHYD01 > SHYE01. Next base: position 1,896 of record CAXNDA010000191.1, read on the forward strand.
CCAGGCGTGTGTGCCGACCCCGCGCTGCAATTGCTCTCGCTGGGGTTCGCGGGGGCCTACGTGCTCTCGGTTGCGGTGAACCCGGCCTACCCCACCATTGGCAACGCACAATTGGTGGTCGGCGTGTGTGATGGTGATACCCTCACACCCGTGGAGGCCGCAAAGGTAGAGTTGACGCCGATCAGTCCTGATGGCAAGGAAGGCGGTGTCATTCGCGCCTTCGCTCGAACCCAGTATCCCGAGGAGTACAGTGCCGATATCCGCATCCGAGACCCCGGGACCTGGCGCTATCGGGTGAAGGTTGACGGCAGCGAGGGGAAGGCTGACGTCGAGGTGCAGCTCAACGTCCTGCCTTCGCCCGGGTACGACGACGGCTCGAGTATCGTCTTCTTCATCGTGAACGGGGCGATTGCTGCCGGCGCCGTGTACCTCGTCTGGCAGATCCGCCGCGGCCGCGCGACGCAACAGGGCAAGGCCAAGGCCAAAGCCCGCTGAGTCAACACGTGTGAGCCGGTGTTGGCGAGCTCAGGGCGAACGGGTCTCCGTAGCTGACTGACAGCCGCAAAACTCTGACAGGCACCCCATGCCCGACGGCATGCATGAGCATTCCGTGGCTACCTTACTGTTGACTGTTTGGTGCAGCACAGAACCCCGGGCATTGCTATACTCACGCTGCGCAGATTCGGCCGTGCAGCAGCGCCCGCAGGCCGAGGAACCACACCTTGCACTAAAGGGATTGTGATGATCCGATCGATCACCCGCCGGCGCGCCGCCGCGGGCTTGCTGCTGACTGCGATTGTCGGGCTAGGGGCTGCTGGCGGGCTTTACCGCTTCTTCCCCTCGGAGACGGCCGATTTCCTTCGAGACCAGTTAGGCTACGACACGGTTTTTCAGCTTGAAGAGGCGGTCTTCTCGTTGCAGGATGGCTTTAACCAAGCGCGCTACAGCCTGCTCGGTAACCGCGCCGAGGCCTCGGATACCGTGCCTGAGGATATCCAGCCGGTGGTCAACAGCGCCGACCGAGCGCTCGCCGCCGCCCCGCCGCCGCCGGATCTCACGCATGGCGTGGCCGCCGCACAGCCTCCCGCGAAGCCCGCGCCGATGCTGTTGCCCGACATCCAGCCGCTGGGTGTCCCGCTACGCGAAGGCGAGGGCGGCTGGCGCATCGACGACCTGCCGCGCACCTCCGCCGACGAGATGCTGATGGCCAAAGCGTCGGTCCGCCCGGATCGCAGCCGCCCGTACTCGGTGGTGCAGGCGCTGCTGTTCGACCAGCGGCGCATCAACCTGCACATCGTGGGCGGCACCAAGCATCCCGGCGGCGACCGCGGTGTGGTGGGCCCCGGCGTCATTCCCGAAGCCGATCTGCCGAACCTGCTTGCGGCCTGGAACGGTGGCTTTCAAGGGATTCACGGCCTGAATAGCCAGTATGGAGCCGACGCCCGTGGCAATCTCCGGTTCTACCGCCCGCTGG
>CAXNDA010000192.1:0-3347 GCA_964200875.1 Chloroflexota bacterium
TCATCGTGCTGGACTGCGGCACCGGCGCCCGGGTGCTGGGCGAAACGCTGCTCGAAGAGGCACAATCCCCGCTAAGGGTCAATCTCCTCATCACCCACACCCACTGGGACCACATTCAGGGGTTCCCCTTCTTTGCCCCCATCTTCGAGCCGGGTGTAGAACTCACGGTCTACGCCCCTGCGGGCTTCCAGCAGAACCTCGAGAACGCCATGGCCGGGCAGATGCAGTACTCGTACTTTCCGGTGAAGCTGCAAGACCTGCGAAGCCGCATGCGCTTCTATACCGTGGATGAGGGCGCCTTCAACATCGGCAACGCCTTGGTGGAGACCCAGTACCTGAACCACCCTGCGCCCACCATTGGCTACCGCGTGACCATTGGCGGCGTATCGGTGGTGTACGCCACCGACCACGAGCCGTTCACGCCGACGCACGCAAGCCTCTGGCACCCCGGCGACGCCAAGCACGTCGAGTTTCTGAGCAACGCTGACCTGGTGATTCACGACGCCCAGTACACCGAGGACGAGTACATCTCGAAGGTGGGCTGGGGGCACAGCACGGTGACCTACGCTACCGACGTTGCGTTGGAAGCGGGCGCCCGCAGGCTGGCGCTGACCCACCATGATCCGCAGCATGATGATGCGGCCATCGAGCGCATTGAGGCGCTCTGTAAAGCCCGCGGCGCTGCCAACCGCTCGAAGATAGAGATCATGGCGGCGGCGGAAGGCGCCGAGCTCTACCTCCCCGAGGTTGCGCAAAAGCGGACGCGCCGGGGCGCGCAGTCTGCATTGGGAGCGCCATCGCTGGCCGGGAGCCGCGTGCTGCTGGGTATGGATGATCTTGCCCAGGCACAGCAGATTGCCGACATGCTGGCCGCCGACGGCGTGACCACCGATGTGGCGGCCGATGAGCCGGCGCTGGTGACCGCACTCAGCAGCCATCCCAACATGGTGATTCTGGATGCAGCGCTGGTAACGGGCGATGTCTTTGCGGTGGCCGCCAACCTGCTGAAAGATCGCCGGAACGCAGGTCTGGCCATAGTGGTGCTCACCGAGCACCTGGATGACGCAGCCTTGCGCCGGAGCGCTGCGCTCGGCTTGACCGACTGCCTGGCCAAGCCCTTTAGCCCGCCCCTAGTGCATGCGCGCGTGCGCGCCTGGTTGGCGCGCCGCACCGGCCAGAAGCGGCCGTATGCGCCCATGGCGGCCCCGCCGCCCGACGTACAGAGCCAGCCGCTGGCCCTGCCCCGGCGCGGGGCAACCGGCACGGCGGCGCAAGCGAAAAAGGTACAGGTACTCGCCGACGCGCCGTTGTTCTCATCGCTCAGCCGGCAGGATCTTCGCGCACTCGCCGAGGGCGCCCGCTTTTGCAGCTACCTCTCCGGCACCGTCGTGCTTCGGCAAGGCCAGCAGACGAACGGTATGCAAGTCATCGTGTCGGGCCGGGTGCGCGTGTATGGCCGCGGCCGCGATCAGCAGGCCGGCGACGTGCTGCTGCAGGAGTTGGGCCCGGGCGAGGTGTTTGGCGAGATGGGGTTGATCGACGGCCTCTCGGTCTCCGCCAGCGTACTGACATTGACCCGGGTACGAACGCTGCTGTTGCCCGCAGCGCAAGTGCTGCATGAGCTGGAGCACTCCCCGGCGGTGAGCTTCCGTATGATGCAGATGCTGGCGAAGCGGCTGCGACAAGCCGACCGTCTGTTGATGCGCGACGGCCCCGACGCACTGACCGGCCTGATGAACCGCCTGGCGTTGGCCGAGGCGTATCGCCGGGAAGCGGCATCATCCAGGCGCAGGGGCTACAGCCTGGCGCTGCTGCACGTGGATATCCAGGGGATGCGGAATATCAACACGCTGCACGGTCACGAGCAGGGCGACATGGCCATGCAGGCAGTTGCCGACGCGCTGCGCCACGCATGCCGAGAGTCGGACCTGCTGGCGCGTGACGACGATGATGAGTTCTTGGTCTTGCTGTCGGATACGGAAGCGGACGGCGCCAAATTGACCATCGGCCGGTTCCAGCGGCGCTTGACCGAGGTGCTGGACCAGCGGGCTCTGATGGACCTGGCCGTGACGGTGCGCGCGGCTGCCACCGACGAGCCGCCCGCGTCACTGGAAGAGCTGGAGGCAAGGTTGAGCCCCCCGCACGCGCTGCCCGACCGCACAACCGCACTGGCAGGAGCGACATAGACGAGGCGTGGACCCCGACTACGGGTTCTGGTATGAAGCAACGAAGAACCCCCGGCCTGGGCCGGGGGTTCTTCGTTGCTTCGGTTGCAACAGGACTACTTGACCTCGACGCTCGCGCCGACCTCTTCCATCTTGGCCTTCAGGGTGGCGGCTTCGTCCTTGTTCACGCCTTCCTTCAGGTTGGTGGGAGCAGCCTCGACCAGGTCCTTGGCTTCCTTGAGGCCCAGCGAGGTGACCTCGCGGACGGCCTTGATGACGTTGATCTTGTTGGGGCCGATGTCCTTCAGCACCACGGTGAACTCGGTCTGCTCTTCTTCGACTACGGCGGCCGCGGCGGCGGCTGGCGCTGCGGCGACTGCCATGGGTGCGGCGGCGCTCACGCCGAAGGCCTCTTCGAGCGCCTTGACCAGCTCGGAAAGCTCGAGCACGGTCATACCCTTAATTGCTTCAATCAGTTCGTCTTTGGTCATAGCCACGGTGATGCCTCCTAGAGTGCTATTGTCGGCAGGCTCGGCTTAGTACGTACCCGTGGTGAGCCTGATGACCACGAGTGTTTGTCCACGTTGTGAGAAAGGCCGTTATGCGGCTTCCATCTGCTTGGCACGGGCATCAAGCACCCGCACAAAACCTGCGATCACCTCATTCAGCACGGTGGCCAGACCCGTGATAGGCGCCTGCATGGTGCCAAGCACCATGGCCAGCAAGATCGCTCGCGGCGGTAGTGCAGCCAGGGAGTTAAAGCCCTCGGCCGACAACACCTGTCCGTCAAGCTCCGCGCCCCTCAGCGGGAATGCTAAGCGGCTGGTGCGCAGGTACTCGGTCAGCGCCTTCGCCGCCTCCACCTGGTCGCCAAACCCCATCACCAGTGCGCTGGGCCCGATCAGCAGTTCCAGCACTGCGGTGCGGTTTGCCGCGGTGGCCGCCCGTCTTCCCAGCGTATTCTTCACCACGTGCACCTCGGCATTGGCCGAAGCCACACCGCGGCGCAGACCGCGCAAGTCGGCGGCGGTCAACCCTCGATGGTCACCTGCCACGGTCAGTGTGGCTTTGGAGAACAGCTCGGTCAGTTCGGCAATCGTGACTGCTTTTTTCGCTGTTGGCATCTTCGTATCACCCCCTCTCGTCAAAAAATGCGCCCTGCCAGTAGACGGCAGGGCGCAA
>CAXNDA010000193.1:0-3343 GCA_964200875.1 Chloroflexota bacterium
GCTGGGCGGGCTGGTGGGCATTGAAGTCGCGCTGGGCTTGCCCGATGTGGTGCGGGCGCTGGTACTGGAGGATCCGCCGCTCTATCCCCATCAGCCGGGGCCGGGCACCGAGCGCTCACCCTACGCCCGGTTTGCGCTGATCAAGGAACTGGCCTCGTCGGGCTTACCGGTGGATGCGATCACCCGCCGCCTGCTGGAGCGCAATCCGCGCGGCAACCCCGATACGTTGCGGTTACGGGCTGAGGTGATCGCTCAGCTCGATCCCGAGGTGCTGCAAGACCCCGGTGGAGGGCGGCGCTCGCTGAACGCCGATACCGATGAACTGCTGCGGAAGCTGACCTGTCCCGTTCTGCTGCTATGTGCCGGCCCCGAGCGTGGTGGTGTAATGTCAGCGGCGGATCAGGAACGCTTTACCGACGCCATGCCCCATGCAAGCGTCGTGCGCTTCCCCGGTGTGGGGCACGACGTGGCGCGGGGTGCAGCGGAGCGCTACGTGCAGGCCGTTGGCGCATTCTTGGGTTAGCGGTCCGCGTCACCGGCTTACGACGGCAGGTTTATTCCCGCAGCATGCTCCCGACCCCACCGCTGGTCGTTTCGACGGGGCTCAACGAACAACTTAGCCGGTGCCATCCGACAGCCATTACAGCCGGTGGCTGCGTGAAACCCGGCGATAGCTCTGACATAACCTGCGCGCCGAAGGTTAGAGGTCGAGTTCGTCGGCGATGCGGTTGTGGTGGAAGGCCGGGTCTCCCAGGTAGTGGTAGAGGGTGCGTGCCTTCTTGGTGTAGAGGTACAGGGGGTATTCCCGCGAGATGCCCATGCCTGCGTGCACCTCGTGAGCGTGGAAGGTACCCCGATCGAACGCCTCGCTGGTGATAGCCTTGGCCACCGAGACCGCTCGGACGGCGTCGGCTTTACCGGTGTCCAGCTTCCAGAGCGCCTCGTAGGCCGTCCAGCGGGCGCCGTCGAGATGGTTCACGATCTCGATGACGTGGTCCTGAACCCGCTGGAAGGTGCCGATGGGCACACCGAACTGGCGGCGGGTCTTGGCGTACTCCACCGTCATGTCGAACACCGCCTCGAGGCCGCCGGTCATGTAGGCGCACAGCACGGCGGTCGCGGGGGCCAACGCAGCCTGCAACGCCTGCCACCCCTGGCCCACGGTGCCAATCACCGCTGAAGCCGGCACCCGGACGTCGCTGAAGGTCACCTGATTCTGGCGGTCGCCGTAGAAGCCCTCCACCCTGCGGATGGAGACCCCAGCGGTTTGCGGGTCTACCAAGAACAGTGTGATGCCCTGCGCGCCCTCGCCGCCGATGCGCGCGGCCACCACCAGTTGCGTGGCCACGTGTGCATCGGGCACGTAGGTCTTGGCGCCACTCAGCACGAACTCTCCGCCCTCTGGCGCGGCATCCATCCGTAGGTCGTCGGCGCCCCAGCCGTAATCGGCCTCCGAGGCAGCCAGCGCGAAGATGGCCCGCCCGTTGGCGATCATCGGGAGGTGGTCGGCCTGCTGGGCGTCACTGCCGGACTGCCGCAGCAGCGTGGCGGCCAGCACGGCTGTCGAGTGGAAGGTGCTGGGCTGCAGCGCCCGGCCCATCTCCTCTTGGATGACGGCCGCATCGGTGTAGCTTCCGCCCAAGCCACCGTAGTTTTCGGGCACCAGAATGCCCATCCAGCCGAGGCCGGCCATCTTGTCCCAAACGTCACGCGAGAACTGTTCGGGGGTTGCATCCAGGGCGCGCATCAGGCTCTCGGGAGTCTCGGTGGTCAGGAAGTCATGTGCGGTACGCTTCAGGAGCGCTTGGTCTTCGGTAAGGGAAAGGTCCACGCTGGTCCTCGGGTTTCTTCAGGGGCGACGGCGGTGTGGTGCACCGGCGGGGCGGGATGTAGTATAGAGCGAGTGTACTGATAGTGACGATATCAGTAAAGACGAGCGTGGCGTACCATCAGGCTGCTGCGGTACGCTACCCTCGGCAACGAACCAGCGCGCCGAGTGCGCGGACGGGAGCAGGCACGTGGATTTTGAGATGCACTATACCCCTGAGCAAGAGGCGTTGCGCGCCGAGGTGCGTGCCTGGCTGGACGCGAATCTTCCCCCGGGCTTCGAAGAGACCGTACCCTGGGACGGCGACGATTACACCCTGGAGATGTACGAGTTCGCGAAAGCCTTCCGCCGCAACCTGGGCGAGAAGGGCTGGCTGGCCGCCTCTTGGCCCAAGGAGTACGGCGGCGGAGGCATGGCCTCGGCCGACCAGATCGTGATCGATGAGGAGCTGGCCAAGCGCATCGTGCCCAACACCCTCGACTTGGGTATTGTCTGGCTGGCGCCGGCGCTGATGGTGTGGGGCACCGAGGAGCAGAAGCAGCGCTGGATGCCGCTGATGCTCAAGGGCGAGAAGATTGTGTGGCAGGCGTTCACCGAGCCCGAGGCCGGGTCCGACCTCGCATCGCTGCAAATGCGGGCGGTGGAAGACGGCGACCACTGGGTGCTGAACGGCAACAAGATCTTCATTGGCAGCAAGCACTATCCAGACCTGATTTACACGCTGGCGGTCACCGACCCCGAGGCGGCGCGCCACCAGAACATCAGCGCCTTCGTCATCGACCCAGCGACACCCGGCGTAAGCTGGTCGCACTTGGACCTGGCGATGGGTGGGGGCAAGAGCAGCATCTTCTTCGAGGACGCCCGGGTGCCGAAGGCGAACATGATCGGCGGCGAAGGTGGCCGCGGCAAGGGCTGGCGGGTCGCCCAATCGACGCTGGAGATTGAGCACGGCGGTGGCGGGCGCATCGTGGAGCGCGAGCCGCTGGTCGAGCGGTTCATCGACTACTGCAAGACCGCGGTGCGCCACGGCCAACCGCTGGCGAAAGACCCGGCAGTCCGCCAGAAGCTGGGCGAGATGTACGCCCGCTCGCAGGTGGGACGGCTGATCGGCGTGCGCAACTTTGACATGCGCCTACGGGGCGAGCGGCCGGGCTTCCGCGGGCCGCAGTTCGCCCTGTGGAACAAGCTGCACAACCCCTGGATGGTGAAGCAGATTATGGACATCACGGGCCCGGTAGCCGCCGCCACCGACCCCGACTTCCGGGTGCTGCGCGGCCGCATCGAGTTCCACCAGCGGGAGGGGATTGTGACCCACCCTGGCGGCACCCCCGAGATCCAGAAGGTGATCATGGCGCAGGCGTTGGGGCTCAGCCGAGCCAGCGCCCGTACGGCCACTCCCGGCGGTGGCGAGCACAGCTAGCACAAAGGCGTAAGACGAAACAGAGCCCCGCTTGGCGGGGCTCTGTTTCGTCTCTGCCCAAGGGTGTTACTTCACGCTCACTCGCATCAAGGGCT
>CAXNDA010000194.1:0-3341 GCA_964200875.1 Chloroflexota bacterium
CACCATCGGGGAGTGGGTGAGCGCGTTAGCCCAACACTGGAGTCTGCACCACCCATGGCTATGATGACCCGCGGCGTCCGGGGCGCCACCACTGCCGACGAGAACACCCAGGATGCGATTCTTGCGGCGACCCGCGAGTTGCTGCTGGAAATGGTGAAGGCCAACAGCTTTTCGCCCGAGGATGTGGCGAGCGCCTGGTTCACCGTGACCCATGACCTGAACGCCGCCTTCCCGGCGACGGCAGCCCGCCAGTTGGGGTGGGACCAGGCGCCGCTGATGGATGCGCTGGAGATCAACGTTCCTGGCGCGACGCCGATGTGCATCCGAGCGTTGGTCAACATCAACACCGAAAAGCGGCAGGACGAGATTGAGTTTGTGTATCTGAAGGGCGCGGCCAACCTGCGGGCCTCGCTGCCGCCCGCACGGTAGCGGCTGCGCTATGACCCTCCCCGCAAGCTACGTTCAGTTCGCCGTATACGAGACGTTTGCCCCCACCACGCTCCGCGCCAAGGTGGTGTTAGTTGCCGCAGCCGATGAGATGTGGGCTACCGGGCTACCTTCAGTGCTCGCGATGGAGTGCGCCCGGATTGGGGCCCACCTGGCGTTGGCGGCAGACACTCCGGTGCACAGCGACATCGCACGGGACATTGTGGCGTATGGCCGACCGGTGCTGGAGATCGTGAACACGCCCGCCTCGCAGATTCCCGGTGCAGCCACCGAACGCTACGAACGGGTGGACGTGGTGGTTTACGTGGGCAGCGACACTGCGCTCGTCGAGGCGGCCTGCGCCGTTATGGCGAAGCAGGGAACCGGCTGCGTGGTGTGGATCGCTCCTGAGGCGGCCGCCGAGGCCGTGGCGGATCGGGTGCCGGCGCTGCAGGCGCAGCTGGGTATGACCGGTGTACGAGTGAATGGCATTGTCGCGCCGCTACCTGATGGGCCCGAGACGGGGCCGAGTGCCCAAGAGCTTGCGTGGCAGGCCATCTTCCTGGCGTCGGCCGGGGGCGCCGGCATCGGCGGGCACTGCTTCCACCCTGTGGCAACGCCGGCGCGGGACTGACGGGTGCCTGCCAACCTGGACGTGAACGAGCAGGTGGCTCGCAGCTTCGAGCATGCCCTGGAGTTGCTGTATCAGGACACCTGGAACAGCGCCATCTGGCGGCACCGCTCGAATGAGGTGTTTCGTGGCCTTTCTGACCAGGACTACCACCTCGCTACCAGCCTCCAGCGGTTAGGCGGCAAGTACGCAGAGCTGGAACGCCACCTGATGCGCAACTTTCGGAAGTACGCGGGGCTCCACGAAGCGGCGTTCGACTACTCGGACTGGCAGTGGCTGACCTTGGCGCAACATCACGGCCTGCCGACCCGGCTGCTGGACTGGACGATGTCGCCGTTGGTGGCACTGCATTTCGCGACCTGGAGCATCAACCGCTACGACGTGGATGGGGTGGTGTGGTGCGTCAACCTGCCGCTTGCGCACGGCCTGCTGCCCATCGACCTTCGCAGCGAGCTGATCGAACAGGGGGCGCACGCGTTCACCGTTCCCATGCTGGAAAAGGCGACGCCAGACTTGGGCAGCTTCGATCAGCTGCGACGTCATGGGGAGTTCCCGGTGTTCCTGGAGCCACCGTCACTGGACAGCCGGATTGTGAACCAGTATGCGCTGATGTCGGTGATGCCGGGCGCCGCCTGCGACCTGGGGGCATGGTGCGAGCGCCAGCCCACATTGGTGCGCCGGGTGATCATTCCGCGGTCCATCAAGTGGGAGATCCGCGACAAACTGGACCAAGCGAACGTGACCGAGCGGGTGCTCTTCCCCGGACTCGATGGCCTGGCCCAGTGGCTACGGCGGCACTATAGCCCGACCTCCGAGCACCAGGGCGACCCGTAGCACTACCAGACCCGAGGGCAGAGATACAGACAAGGGCCGCTCGATTGGAGCGGCCCTTTGCCGGCAGTGCTGGGTAAGCTACGGTACCCGGACGAACCAGGGTTCGGTCCAAGGCATCGGGGTGCCGTCACCCTGGATGCGCGGTCGCACCCGCCAGTAGTAGGTGGTGCTCTTCTGCAGTGCGGCCGACGGCGGTACGGTGTAGCTGTTCTTGGGGTTGGGTATTGCGCCGTGAATCAGGTTCCAGTAGACCGAAGCGGTGGCCGTTGCGGGATCGGTGTTGAAGGTGGGGTCTGAGCTGAGCTGGAACTCGTAGTAGAACACCTGCGGGTCAGTCGAACGCCAGGTGAATTGAGGTGTAGTAATGGTGGTGGCGCCGTTGTTCGGGGTCAGGGGAGAAAGGTCTTGGATGCGTGTTCGTGGTGTCTGGAACGAGAAGGTTGGGCTCCACGGTCCCCAGGATGGGTCGGTCAGGGTGATGGAGGTGGTGGCTTCGGAGGCCTGCAGGCGCCAGCGGTAAGTCATGTCGGGCAGCAGGCCGTACCACTCGGGCGGCGCCGGCACCCGAAAGGTGCCGTTGACTGACGGGTTTGCGTTCAGAATGACATCGATGCCGGCGCCATCCCCATTGGCGGGCAGCATTTCGAGCCGTACCTGGGTGATGGGCTCGCTGGGGTACCGCCACTCGAGCTGGATGTCCCAGTTCTGCAGCCGGAATGCGTTAGCGGGGGAAACGGGCATGGGTGAGTTAGGCACCGCCCACGCTCGTGGCGCATCCAGGGCGCCGAGGAAGATGGTGAGCAACGTGAGTGCGAGGGCACGGGACAGCGTACGAGTCATAAACACTTCTCCTCTAGTTGCCGGCAACTCGGTGGAGAGCCCTCACCGCCAGCATTGCTTAACGGAAGCCTACACGAGTCATTATCGGACTTTCGGCGGTAAGTGGGAATGCTCCAGCGGGAATTATGGCGCAGCAGCTGCATGCTACAATTTTTTCGCCTAGACCAGCGTTGAAACCCTCGTATCTCGGACGTATGTGGCTTGTGAACTCCCTTTCCTTTTCCTGCGGACTGCTGTGGCTTGCTTTACTGCCGGGCTGTAGTGCGCCCGCTAGCGCACCGGCGGCCGGCACCGCCACCCCTGTCGCACCGACGCCGGGCGTGCCCGGGCTGGCAGTATTCTACGGCTCGGTGCAGATCGATGGCGCGGGAGCCGGCGAAGGCCTGACCGTGGTGGCGGATGCCAACGGCGTCAACTGCGGCTCCGGAGCCGTCCGGTCGGCGCGCTATGAGCTGGCGGTGGCCTCGGACAGCGAGAAACGGGGCTGCGGCAAGCCGGGCGATCCGGTAGTCTTCCGGTGGCTCGACGGCAGCGCAGATGGTGGGCGCCCATTCGACCAGCGGGCAGTGTGGCAACCGACCTCCCAGCGGCTTGACCTGACGCTAAAGAC
>CAXNDA010000195.1:0-3339 GCA_964200875.1 Chloroflexota bacterium
GTTCGCCAACAGGCGGGCGAGGCGCGCCTCGGAGAGCGGCTCCTGTAGTTCCGGTTTCACGATAGTCTCGTAGTAGTGCTGCATGCCCTGGCGGAAAGCGGGGATGCGGTCGGGGCGGCGGCTGCCGCTGCCACCCTGGGGACTGCGCGGATAGGGGTGCATGCCACCCAGCACGAAAGCATCGAACCGTTCGGCCACCAGCAGTGCAGTGGCATAGCCGGTGGCGGCGCCCAGCGAGTAGCCCCAGTAGACGGCACGGTCCACACCGGCGTCGTCGAGCACCGCCAGGACATCGCCCACCACATGCTCACGGGTGTACGCGTCTGCGGTGTGGGGCTTGTCGCTCTGGCCGTGACCACGCAGTTCCATCACCAGCACCCGGTAGTCGCGTTGCAGCGCCTCGACGTAGCCGAAGTCGAACCAGCCCTGGCGGCTCGCGGTGAGGCCATGCACCAGCACCACCGCCGGACCGGAGCCGGCGCTGTCGTAGTGGATGCGGGTGTCTTGGTTGTTAGCGAAGGGCATAGTAGCCGGCTCTCAGGAGGGGAGTCGCGCCCGGCTGGTTGCTTAGTCGCAAGGCTTCTACCCTCCCCTCACCCCTCCCTCCAAGGGAGGGGAATGCTCGGATCGACCTACAGGACCGCGTGTTTGGTGCGGGCGCTGTGGCATTGCAGGTTCACCGCCACCGGCAGCGCGGTGATGTGCGTGGGGTACGTCTCCACGTGCACCGCCAGTGCGGTCTGGGTGCCACCGACGGCTTGCGGACCCAGGCCGAGGTTGTTCACCGCGGTCAGCAGTTCGGCCTCAAAGCCGGCGGTCTCCGGATCAGCGTTCGGGTCCTCCACCTTGCGGAGCAGCGACTTCTTGGCGAGGTACATGGCGTACTCGGCGGTTCCACCAATGCCGACACCAACGATGAGCGGGGGACAGGGGTTGCCGCCCGACTCCTCGATCACTTGGCAAATGAACTGGGAGATGCCGGCTTTGCCGGCGCCCGGCAGCAGCACCTTGATCTGGCTCATATTCTCGCAGCCGCCGCCCTTGGGCATCACGGTAATGCTAAGTTGATCGCCGGACACGATTTCGGTGTGAATCACGCCCGGGGTGTTGTCTTTGGTGTTGGTGCGGCTGCTGAAGGGATGATCGGCGATGGATGCGCGCAGAAAGCCGGTGGTATACGCCTGGCGGATGCCCTCGTTCACGGCATCGTACAGGCCGCCGCCGGTCACGTGCACGTCTTGCCCCAGGTCGAGGAAGACGCAGGACGTGCCGGTGTCTTGGCAGAGGGCAATCTGCTGGGTGCGGGCAATCTTCTGGTTCTCGAGGATCTGGCCCAGGATGTCTTTCCCCAACGGCGACTCCTCTTGGGTGCGAGCCTTCTCGATGCTGGCGACGACATCGTCGGGCAAGTAGTAGTTGGCCTCCTGAAAGAGGCGCTTTACGGTATCGGTGATTTGGGTTGTGGTTATTTCACGCATGATGTTTGTCCTTGGTGACGGGATCACTCCATCCCGTCCGCACCAGTAGTTTCTCGTATCGAGGCCGAACCTGCTCGATCTCCAGCGGCTCTCTAGCTATCCGGCAGGCGACCGTGAACGGCTCCTCATGGTAGATCATGGTGTCCCTGCGGCCTGAAGGTCCCGTCAAGGCCACACGCAGAGTCTTCACCTGGGCCATCGCGTCGTTTCGAGCTATGTGATGAAACTCAATCAGGCATTCAATCAGGGCCGCCCAAAACGCATCTTTAGAGGCTTTAGCTACCATCTGTTCTTCCCCGGCATTTGGAGGGATGCACTGAGAAGCTGCACGGCCGACTCTGTGTGAAAACTCATCTGATCAAACCCTCGCCATGACTCCCGTCTGCGCCAGTTGGCAGCGACTGAACCTACGACGATATCGTACCAAGGATTCGCAGGCGACGCGGGCCGATGCACTCCGCCCAAACGGCATGTGCGAACCAAGTTCCAGTAGTCATCCGCATCGGATCCTCCACGAACGAAGGCTAGACTACTCAAGGCCGCCAAGGCGTCTCGACTGACAACGAACGCAATCACGAGCGAATCGCCACCTTCCACGACCGCCCGATCAGCTGCCCACCGGCGCGCCTGGCGCTCCAAGGTGGTGGTGTAGAACCCGCGCCCGAAGTCTGTATCTAAGCGACAGCGTGTAAGGTCGACGCCGGCGGCCAGCGACTGGAGGTGGACACTTGTGGTGCCATGAAACAACCGGATGGGCTCGTTGGCCCATCCGGTTGTCGACCATGTTGCAGCACGGTCGGCCACTACCCCTTACTTCACGCCCATCACGTCGACCAGTTCCTTCACCGCGCCGGCGCTCTTGGTGACTGCGGCCTGCTCGTCGGCGGTGAGGTTGATCTGGATGACCTGCTCCACGCCGTTGGCGCCAAGCTTTACAGGCACGCCGACAAAGACGTCGTTGATGCCGTATTGGCCAGTGAGGCGCACTGCGCAGGGAAGGATGCGCTTGCGGTCGAGCAGGATACTGTCGACCATCGAGACGACGCTGGCGGCCGGGGCGTAGAACGCCGAACCGGTCTTGAGCAGCGCTACGATTTCGGCGCCGCCATCACGCGCCCGCTGCACGATCTGCGCGATGCGGTCGGCCGGCAGCAGCTCGCTCAGCGGGGTGCCGCCGACGGTGGTGTAGCTGGCCAGCGGCACCATGGTGTCGCCGTGACCGCCCAACACGTAGGCGCTGACTTCCCGGACCGACACGCCAAGTTCCTGGGCGATGAAGGTGCGGAAGCGGGCGGTGTCGAGCACGCCGCCCTGGCCGATGATCCGGCTGTTCGGGAAGCCGGTGGCCGCCTGAGCAACGTGGCACATGGCGTCCATGGGGTTGGTGACCACGATGATCACGGCATTGGGGCTCTTGTCCGCGGCGTTCTTCGCCACGCTCTCCACGATGCCCTTGTTGATGTTCAGCAGGTCGTCCCGGCTCATGCCAGGCTTGCGGGCAATGCCCGAGGTGATGACGACAACGTCCGAGCCTGCCGTCTCGTCCCAGCCATTGGTGCCGACTACCTGGCTGTCGTAGGCGTCGACGGGACCGGCCTCCAGAATGTCGAGCGCCTTGCCTTGCGGCAGACCCTCCACGATGTCCTGGAGAACCACATCGCAGTAGCCCTTGAGGGCTAACAGGTGAGCAGTGGTAGCCCCCACGTTGCCTGCCCCGATGACGGTAACTTTCTTCCTTGGCATAGTGTCCTTGGTTTCCTTTGACAGAGCACATCCACCATCCCGAAGACGGGGGTGCTCTCACGCTTGTATTGGCCCGCAGGAGCGCGCGCCGACATCCCGGCGGGCATCCCGATTGAGC
>CAXNDA010000196.1:0-3337 GCA_964200875.1 Chloroflexota bacterium
CCACGACACGAATCACGCGAACCAAATCCGGGAGATCCGGAAGGCGCTGGGAGCGTAACGCGATGAAGTTCTTGATCCAACTAACCGCGGGCGAAGATGGGAAGACCGTTGCCGAATGTCCGACACTGCCCGGCTGCCTCACGCAAGGAGACACCAAAGCTGAAGCCCTGCTGAACATCCAAGAGGCGATTGGGGCTTACCTTGCTTCCATGCGGAAGCACGGTGAGACCGTGCCTATCTGGGACGTTGCAGAGGTGGAGGTTCCTGCGTAGTGCCGCCGCTCCCAGTCATCTCCGGCGATACCCTGGTTCGAGCGCTGGAAAAGTTAGCATGGCGGTGGGATCACACGGAGGGCAGCCATATGATTGTCATCAGTCCTGTCGGCCAGCGATTCTCGGTGCCGCGCCATCGAGAACTCGACCGAGGGCTGCTGCGGAAGCTCATTAGACAGGCCGGACTTTCGGTCGAAGATTTCATCAGTTTGCTATAGGGAGGCGAACCATGTTCAACGATGCATCCACCACCAAGCAGGTCGAGATGTTCGCAGGGGTATCTCGCCGTACCATGAACAGCGGCGAGCACACCACCCTCGTCGAGGTGTTCATCGACAAGGGTGGCGTGGTGCCAGCTCATTCGCATCCCCACGAGCAGATAGGCTACGTGGTGAAGGGCCGGGCGCTGTTCGAGGTCGGCGACGAGCAGCGCGAGTTGGTGGCAGGCGATAGCTACCTCATCCCCGGCGGCGTCACCCACAAGGTCACGGGCATTGAGCCGACTATCGCCATCGACATCTTCTCGCCGGTGCGCACCGAGTATTTGGACTAGTGGTGCGACGCATTTACAGTGATGTTCGACGAAGGCGGGAGAGTCCAGAGAGGGCGGCGGCCCTCGGCGCCTGTCCTGCGCAATGTCGAAGGGGCGGGGGTGTTCGAGGGGGAACCCCCTCGACTCCTAAGAAGTTCCATGGGTGGGCGGAGGGAACCCTCGCGCTCATCCGAAGGCCGCGAGCCGAGCCACACACACTAGGTGCATCTCACCACCAGGAACACGGAACGGGAACGGAACACAGCGATGACCGATTCCAGGAGCTAACGCATGATTGAACGCTATACCCGGCCCGAAATGGCCCGTATCTGGTCCGACGAGTACAAGTTCAGCCAGTGGCTGCGCGTCGAGATCGCGGCCTGCGAGGCCTGGGGCGAGCTGGGCGTTATCCCCGCCGAAGACGTCGCTAAGATCCGCCACGCCAGCTTCAAGATGGACCGCATCAACCAGGTGATGGCCGAGACCCACCACGACGTGACGGCATTCCTGCGCTCGGTGCAGGAGAGCCTGGGCGAGGAGGGTCGCTGGGTGCACTACGGCCTCACCTCCAACGACGTGTGGGACACCGCGCTCAGCCTGCAGTTGCTCGAGGCCATCGACCTGCTGGACGCCGACATCGGGGCGCTCATCGACGTGCTGGACCGCCAGGCCCGTGCGCATAAGCACACGCTGCAGGTCGGCCGGACCCACGGCGTGCATGCCGAGCCCATTACCTTCGGCCTTAAGCTGGCGCTGTGGGGCCAGGAGATGCGCCGCAACCGCCTGCGGCTGTCCCAGGCCCGCGCCTCGGTGGCGGTGGGCAAGCTGTCGGGCGCGGTCGGCACCTTCGCAACCGTCCCGCCCACCATCGAAGCCTCCG
Source organism: Chloroflexota bacterium (assembly GCA_964200875.1). GTDB lineage: Bacteria > Chloroflexota > Dehalococcoidia > SHYD01 > SHYD01 > SHYE01. The sequence goes on from CAXNDA010000196.1 coordinate 1,685, forward strand.
TTTGCCGCAAGCTGGGTCTGGAAGCTGCGCCGGTGTCGAACCAGATACTGCAGCGCGACCGGCACGCCCACGTTGCCACCACCCTCGCCATCTGCGGCGGCAGCCTGGAGAAGTTTGCCACCGAGATTCGAGGCCTCCAGCGGACCGAGGTGCTTGAAGCCGAGGAGCCCTTCAGCGCCGGCCAAACCGGCTCTTCGGCCATGCCCCATAAGCGCAATCCGGAGTTGTGCGAGCGTGTGTGCGGGCAGGCACGCTTGCTGCGGGGATTCTCGGTGACCGCACTCGAGAACCAGGCGCTGTGGCACGAGCGGGACATCAGCCACTCCTCGGCCGAACGCATTGTGCTGGTGGACGGCACCACGTTGCTGGACTATATGTTGGACCTGTTCACCTTCGTGATGGACGGCCTGAACGTGTATCCCGAGAACATGCAACGCAACCTCGACCTGACCCAGGGCCTGGTGTTCAGTCAGCGTGTGCTCACCACCCTCATCGAGAAGGGCCTGCACCGCCAAGAGGCCTACAAGGCGGTCCAAGATGCCGCAATGCAGAGCTGGCGCGAGCACACGTCCTTTGCCGACCTGCTGTGGGCCAAGCCCGCGGTGCAGGAGAAGCTGTCGCGGCCCGAACTGGAGGCGCTGTTCGACTACACCTACTACACCCGCCACATCGATGAGGTGTTTACCCGCGCGGGGTTAGACTAAGAACATGCCGATTTTTCGCAAGCGCCTGAGGGTCTATAACGCTGCGGCAAGCCGCTCAGAGGAAGTGGACGCGGTCGTGGACTCTGGCTCGATATTCTGCCAAGTACCGCAGGACATGGCTGACCGCCTGGAGTTAGCCCCATTCGCCACACGCCGTCTCCGCATGGCCGATGGGCGGGTCGTGGAGCTGGGTTTGGCCAACGCCATGGTGGAGCTGCCCGAACAGGGTGAGGTGGCAGCCACCACTATGGTCATCGCTCAGGTTGGCGCCGCAGCTATCCTCGGTACCATGGCACTCGACTCTTTTGGCTTGGGCGTCGACACCGCCGAACAGCGCCTGATTCCAAAGGTGCTGGAGCTGCTCACTCAGACCAACTGGCCCACTATCTAACCGCGAGAAGCGCCCCATGCCTGTAGTCACTGAAACCCACTACGACCACCTGTTCAGCACCGGCAAGGTGCGCGACACCTATGACCTGGGCGACAACCTGCTCATGGTGACCACCGACCGGCTTTCGGCCTTCGATGTGGTGCTGCCCACCGGCATCCCCGACAAGGGCGCGGTACTGAACCAGCTCTCGGCCTTCTGGTTCGGCAAGCTCGGCGCTATCGTGCCGAACCACCTGCTCGACCTCGTTCTGGACGTCGGGCAGCTTGCGCCGCACCGGAGTGCGCTGGGCAGCGGCGACCTCTCGCCCTTGGTGGGGCGCTCGATGATCGTTCGCAAGGCCCAGCCGGTGCTCATCGAGTGCGTCGTGCGTGGCTACCTGTCGGGCTCGGGCTGGGCCGAGTACAAGCAGCGGGGAACCATCGGCGGCATGCCGCTGCCGCCGGGCCTGGTGGAAAGCGCGGAATTGCGCACGCCCATGTTCACGCCCTCCACCAAGGCGGCCAGCGGGCACGACGAGAACATCTCGGTGGATCAGATGGCGGCCATCGTCGGCAAAGA
>CAXNDA010000197.1:0-3332 GCA_964200875.1 Chloroflexota bacterium
GTGAAGGGTCGCGACCTTGTGACGGGCTTGCCCCGCTCGGTCACCATGAGCACCATCGAGATTCGCGACGCCCTGTCGCCCTCGGTGAATGCGATTATCGAGGCCGTGCGCGACACTATCGAACGGACGCCTCCAGAGTTGGTGACGGACATTATGGAACGGGGCATTGTGCTGGCCGGTGGCGGCGCGATGCTGGAAGGTCTTGACCGCCGGCTGGCGCAAGAGACCAAGTGCAAGGTGTACGTGGCCGATGACCCCTTGCGCTGCGTGGTCCGGGGGACCGGTGAGGTGCTAGAGGAGCTGGATCGGCTGAAGCCGGTGCTCGCCCAGCTCAGCGTACGGCGGCCACCGACCCCGTTTGGGCGCTGAACGCCAGTCGCGTCAAGTCCAGTACGTAGCACATGATGACCAAGCGTTGGTCGATCGGGTTTTCTGCGGTGGCAGCCATCGTTGTGCTGTCGCTGGTGGCAGCCGGCAGCGGCGCACCCGCCTTCCTGAAGATCCCAGCCGTGGCACTGCTTACGCCCGTCCTCGGTGTGGTCCAGGCCTTCACGTCACCCGTCAGCGGTTTCTTTGATGCGCTGGGCCGTACCGCAGCGATGGCCGAGGAAAACGTAGCGCTTAAGACGCAACTCGAGAAGGCCCTCTCCGAAGCCACGGCGTTGCGCGAGGCCGGCGAGGAGAACCGCCAGTTGCGAGCCCTGCTCAACTTCGAGCGCGACAACCCCGGGCGAGAATTCTTGGCCGGGCGGATCATCGCCAACGACCCCAATGGGCTCATTCGGTCGGTGGTGATCGATCGCGGCAGCGAGCAGGGCGTACAGAAGGGTATGGTGGTGGTGGTGGACCGCGGAATGGTCGGCAGAGTAGTGGTGGTGTACCCGCGCGCTGCCAGAGTGCTGCTGACCACCGACGCGAGTTCCGTGGTGAACGGCGTGGTACAGCGCAGCCGGGTGCAGGGGGTGGCCACGGGCCGCGCCGATGGCTCGCTGGCCTTGCAGTATGTGGACAAGGATGCCGACGTTAAGGAGGGTGACGTTGTGGTCTCATCGGGCCTGGGCGGTGGCTATCCCCGCGGCATCACCCTGGGCACGGTCAAACGGGTGACCAATGCCGATCAAGCCTTCTTTAAAGAGGTGCAGCTTACGCCCGCCGCCACGTCTGGCCCCCTGGAGATTGCCCTCGTCATGCTCGATTTCGTACCGGGCGAACTGCCCTAACCCAGAGAGGTGACCGCGATGCCTGAGTTCCGCGTTATTGCGATGGATCACATTGTGCTGAGCGTGGCGGACGTCGAGCGCTCGCTCTCTTTCTATACCCAAACCCTGGGTCTGGCCGGCGAGCGCGTTGATGAGTTTCGCGCCGGCAAGGTGGGATTCCCCTCGGTGCGCATCAACGCCGACACGCTTATCGATCTGATGCTGAAGCGGGGTGAGGCAGGGACGGGCCGCAACCTGGATCACTATTGCCTGGTTCTCGAACCGACCGACATGCAGGCGGTGGCCGATCATCTGCGGACGGCCGGCGTCACTATTGTGACGGAACCAGCATCGCGCTGGGGCGCGCATGGCCGAGCCACCTCGGTCTACATCCTGGACCCCGATGGCAATCAGGTGGAACTGCGCTGCTACTAGCGGTCTGCTCATGAGGCGCGGGGCTCGCCCTTGGCGCCTGTTCTTGCCGCGGCCCTGGGGCGAAAGTAGAATGAGGGTGACCGAACAGATTATCGGGTAGCCGAAGGAGACAGCGATGCAGCAGGGCACTTGGGTATTGAAGAAGGGCTTGGCCCAAATGTTGAAGGGTGGCGTCATCATGGACGTGGTCACCCCCGACCAGGCCAAGATCGCCGAAGAGGCCGGCGCATGCGCTGTCATGGCTCTCGAGCGCGTTCCGTCCGACATCCGAGCCGACGGTGGCGTGGCCCGCATGTCAGACCCTACCGTTATCGAACGGATCGTGAACGTCGTCAGCATTCCCGTCATGGCGAAGTGCCGCATCGGGCATTTCGTCGAAGCGCAGGTGTTGGAGGCGCTGGGGGTCGACTACATTGACGAGAGCGAGGTGCTGACGCCTGCCGACGAGGCGCACCACGTGTGGAAGCATGACTTCAAGGTGCCGTTTGTCTGCGGCTGCCGCGACTTGGGCGAGGCGCTGCGGCGCATCGGTGAAGGCGCTGCCATGATCCGCACCAAGGGCGAGGCCGGTACCGGCAATATCGTGGAGGCGGTCCGGCACATGCGCACCGTCACCGCCGGCATCCGCAAACTGCAGACGATGGACGAAGCCGAACTCATGGCCGAGGCCAAGGCGCTGGGCGCCCCGTTCGAGCTGGTGCTGGAGATTCACAAGACCGGCAAGCTTCCCGTGGTGAACTTCGCAGCGGGCGGCGTGGCCACCCCGGCCGACGCCGCGCTGATGATGCAACTCGGCTCCGACGGCGTGTTCGTTGGCTCCGGCATCTTCAAGGCAGGCGAAGGCCCCAAGGACTACGCCGCGCACGCGAAGGTCGCCAATGCCATCGTCCAGGCGGTCACCCACTTCCGCGACGCCAAGATTATCGCTGAGGTCTCCAAGGATCTCGGAAAGCCAATGTCCGGCATCGACATTCGCGACCTGTCCGAGAACGCGCAGTTGGCGCGGCGGGGCTGGTAGCTCGGCATGCGCATTGGGGTGCTTGCCCTGCAGGGGGATTTTCTGGAGCATGCCCAGATGCTGAGGGCGGTGGGGGCCGAGGTGACCGAAGTGCGGTTACCCAGCGATCTGGAAGGTCTGGACGGCATGGTGATCCCCGGTGGAGAAAGCACGACCATTGCCCGGCTGCTCATTCGAGACGACCTGCTGGAGCCGCTCCGCCAACGGATTCGGGCGGGGCTGCCGGTGATGGGAACCTGCGCCGGCATGATAGTGCTTGCCGAGCACGCGGAGGGGCTCGATCGGGAGGGGCTGGGGCTGATGGCGCTCGACGTGAAGCGGAACGCGTTTGGACGGCAAGTCGATAGCTTCGAAGCGGACCTGGATATGCCACGGGTCGCCGATCGGCCGGTGCATGCGGTGTTCATTCGGGCTCCCAGCATTGAGCAGGTGCGGCCGCCGGCCGAGGTGCTGGCCACCCTCGATGATGGGACCGTGATCGCCGCCCAACAGGGCAATATGCTCGCACTGGCGTTTCACCCGGAACTGACCGACGACACAAGCATTCATCAATACTTTCTCAGGATGGTGCGCGATCACCAGGCAGCGCTGGTTCCCGGGTCTTGACCCCCACGGTCGGCGAAGTGACGGACAGCAATGACGTCCGTACGCGACCTGCGCCCAACCGACATCGTGGCCTT
>CAXNDA010000198.1:0-3302 GCA_964200875.1 Chloroflexota bacterium
CACCCCGTGATTGTGGTGGAGCAGCCGGGCGCCCACCGCAAGACACCCTACGACCTGCTGCTGGTGCAGTACCGCAACCAGTGGGTATCGGTGGATGCCCGGCTACCATCGGCGCTGGCGGCAGCGGCGCTGCGAGCGCAGGCGCTGCCCGAGTGGGCGGATTACACCACCGTCCGGCGCGAAGTCGCCTATCACGACAGCCGGCTCGATATCGAACTGACGGCGCCCGGCGGCCGGCGCTGCCTTATCGAGACCAAGAGCTGCAATCTGGTGGAGGAGGGCATCGCCCTGTTCCCCGACGCGCCGACGACGCGGGGCGCCCGCCACCTGCACACGCTGATCCACGCCACCCAGCACGGGATCGCGGCAGCCGCCCTGTTCATCATCCAGCGGGCCGACGCCCGGGTGCTGCGGCCCTTCGACACCGCAGACCCCGCCTTCGGGCAGGCGCTGCGGCAAGCCGCCAAGGCCGGAGTGACGGTGGCCGCCTACGGGTGCTGCATGACTCCGGACGCGATGACGCTGGCGGCGCCGGTGCTGGTCGATCTTTCGTGAGTGCGGCCCACCATGACGAGCCCTGACGAACAGCCGGCCATCCGGGTGGAAGTGCGGGCTGCCGCCGACCTGACCGTGGCCGAGCTGGCGCACATTCACGAGGTGGAGGAGCGGCTGGAGTGGGGCGCGCCGCCCGACGTGCAGTGGGGGCATCCGCAGTGGCATGTGCTGGTATGGCAGGGCGACACGCTGGTGGGGCACGCCGGCCTGGTACGCCGCACCATCACCGTGGATGGGCAGTCCGTGGAAGCCGGCGGGCTCAGCGGCGTGTGGAGCCTGGAGAGCGAGCGCGGCCAAGGCCACGCTAAGCGAGCAGTGGTGATGGCGGTAGCCTACGCCTGCCGAGACCTGGCGATCGCCAACATGCTCTTGTTATGCCGAGAGCATGTGGCGGCTTTCTACCAGCGGCTGGGGTGGGAGCGGGTGGAGGCGCCCGTTACGTTCGACCAGCCGGCCGGCCTCTACCGCTGGCCGGCGCTTGCGATGACCTTGAGCTGCGACGGCACGCAGTTCCCTGCCGGAGCCATCGACCTGTGCGGTCTCCCCTGGTAAGGCGTTAGCCGACGACGCTCCTCGCTGAGGTCGTTTGGGTCAGGGCCGTACGCGCCTCGCGGGCCAATCGCTCCGCCAGGTCCGGACCGGCCGCCGTCGCCGTCAGATGGCCCATCTTCCGGCCCGGGCGCGGTTCGCTCTTGCCGTACAGGTGCAGGTGAACCCCCGGATGGCTCTGCAGGGCTGCCGTCCAGTTCGGGGTACCCCCAGCCCAGAGGTCACCCATCAGGTTGGCCATGGCCGCGCCGGGCGTGTGCTGCTCAACCGGCCCCAGGGGCAAGCCGCAGACCGCCCGCACGTGCTGCTCGAACTGGCTGGTATGGTGCGCATCCAGCGTGAGGTGACCCGAGTTATGAGGCCGGGGCGCAACCTCGTTTACTAGCACCTCCCCGTTCTCAAGCACGAACATCTCCACGCACAGCAACCCCACCACGTCGAGCCCGTTGAGCGCCCCGTACGCGATTTCGCAGGCGTCCTGCGCTACCGCATACGGCAGGGCGGCGGGGCTCACCGAGACGTCGAGAATGTGGTGGGCGTGGCGGTTCCCGAAGGGTGCGTACAACGCAACCTCGCCGCTTGCGGTACGGGCGCCGATGACGCTGATCTCCTGCTGAAACGGTACGAAGGCTTCGAGCACCGCCGGCTGCCTGCCGATGGCATCCCAGGCGGCGGCAGCATCGGCCTCCGCGTTGATGCGCTGCTGACCCTTACCGTCGTACCCGCTGGCGGCGGTCTTCAAGATGGCCGGCACGCCGAGAGCTGCGAGCGCCGACTGCAACTCTGCCAGCGTGTTCACCGCCCGGAACCCCGTCACCGGCAGTCCCAGGCCGACCATCGCCTGCTTCTCGCGCAGGCGGTGCTGAGCCACATGCAACACCTGCGGCGACGGCCTGACCGGCACAGCGGCCTCACAGGCCTCTGCGGTCAACACCGGCACGTTCTCGAACTCGAAGGTAACCACATCCACCGAGCGAGCGAACGCCTTGACCGCATCCAGGTCGTCGTAGGGCGCCGCGGTATGCAGGGCTGCCACCTGTGCGGCCGGAGCGTCGACATCGGGGTCGAACACATGCACGCGGTACCCCATTGCTGCGGCGGCCATCGCAGTCATCCGCCCAAGCTGGCCACCACCCAAAATGCCGAGTGTTCCCCCAGGTTGCACCACCGTCATTCGGGCTTGGCCTCGGCCACGGTGCGGGCCAGCTCATCGCGATAGGCGGCAAGCCGCTGCCGTAGCGCGGCATCGTGCACCGCCAGCATGCGCACCGCCAGGAACGCCGCGTTGCGGGCGCCCGCCTCGCCAATGGCCAGCGTGCCCACCGGCACCCCCGCCGGCATCTGCACGATCGACAGCAGCGAATCGAGCCCGGACAGCGCGCGCGTCTGCACCGGCACGCCCAGCACCGGCAGCAGCGTGTACGCCGCCATCATCCCCGGCAGGTGGGCGGCGCCCCCCGCTCCGGCGATAATCACCTGGAGGCCGCGATCGGCCGCCGTCATCGCGTACTCACGCATGCGGTCGGGTGTGCGGTGCGCCGAGGTGACGGTTGCCTCGTACGGTACGTCGAATTGCTTGAGCACGTCGGCGGCAGTCCGCAGCGTCTCCCAGTCGGAGATGCTGCCCATTGTGATGCCTACCAGGGGGGCGGGTTCCATGCTGACTCCGTGCGGGTAAGGTGTCGGCGACGCCCCAATGATAACGTATACAAACCCGCTGAGACCCCAAAAGAAGCTGCCACATGCCCCAAGACCAGTCGCAACCCATCACCCTGCACCCGATTGGCGTGGTACGTAACGCGGTGACATCGCCCCGGCCCGACGGCTGGGCCGGCGTGGAGTCACGCATCGACGTGGACGACGCTCATCGGCAGGGGCTGGCGGGCCTGGAGGGCTTCTCGCACGTCATCGTGGTGTGCTGGCTCCACCTGGTGCCGGAGCCCCTGCGGACCACCGAGCCAGAACCGGCTGGGCCCGGTTTGCCCGCCGTCGGCGCATTCGCCTCGCGCCGCCAGACCCGGCCGAACCCGTTCGGCGTATCGGTCGTCAGCGTGGTTCGGCGCGCCGAGGGTGCGCTGGTGGTTCAGGGACTCGACGCGGTGGATGGCACACCGGTGCTGGACATCAAGCCCTACCTGCCGCCGTACGACAGGGTGGCGGCCGCCCGCATGCCGCGCTGGGTGTGGGGTAAGGCGTAG
>CAXNDA010000199.1:0-3297 GCA_964200875.1 Chloroflexota bacterium
CACCGACATGAAGCGGTCGGTGAAGGCCGAGGTGATCAGCTCGACCTTCGACGAGCCGGTGGAGGACCACACCCGCGTGGCCGAAGTTGCGCTGGAGCGGGCCAAGCGGCTGGTAGAGGGTGGCCGCGACGTGATGATCCTGCTCGACAGCATCACCAGGCTCTCGCGCGCCTACAACCTCGCCATGCCCCCCAGCGGCCGGACGTTGACCGGTGGTATCGACCCCATCGCGCTGTATCCGCCCAAGCGTTTCTTCGGCGCCGCCCGCAACACCGACGAAGGCGGCAGTCTGACTATTGTGGCCACCTGCCTGGTGGACACCGGCAGCCGTATGGATGACGTGATCTACGAAGAGTTCAAGGGCACCGGCAATATGGAGCTGCACCTTGACCGAAAGCTGGCCGAGAAACGGATTTGGCCGGCGCTAGATATCCAAAGGTCCGGAACGCGTAGGGAAGAATTACTACTTGACGAGTTCACGCTGAGTCGTGTTTACTTGCTGAGGCGCATGGTAGCGATGGTTAGCGCCAATTCACAAAACCCGACCGAGGCAATAGAACGGGTTATCGAACGCATGGGCAAGTCCAGCAACAACGCTGAGTTCCTTGCTTCTCTCAATCGCTCTGAGACATAGCGTTCCCACCAGCCGAGTCCGTCGTGGCGAAGCTGGTGTCCCACAACTAGTGTGCATGGGGGTGCATTCTGCTAAACGGTAAAGATGCGGGGTTGGGCCGGCCTTCGGGGCGGCTGAACAACCGCAAACCGCAGCGACTTTTCGTCTACAAACAGTCAAGACCGCTCTTCGTTCGCTCTCCGCTCCTCACGCGACTCGCGTCGCATGGGCTCGTGCTCTCGGTAGCACTGGGTGCTACCTTCGTGGCCTCTCCCTCCCTCTTCGAGTTCTCCGAGGCCCCCTTCTCCCCCCCGCAACTGCCAGACTGGTCCTCAGTCGCGCCCGCCTCGCAGCCTGCGCCGGTGCAGTTGATTCGGATCGAGTCGGGAACAGCTGCCACCATAGCTGCCGAAGCAACGGTAGATATGCCGCAGCCACAGGAAGCCCCCAAGGCCATCACCACGGTACAGGGCACCCTTCAGAAGCCTTCCGGCCTAGTCGACCCCGCCGTCACCGAGAAAGCCGCCGAGAAGAAGGCCAGTACCCGTGAAGCGGTGGTCTCCTACACCATTGCCGAGGGTGACACCCTTTCCGGCGTCGCCGAGCGATTCGGCCTGACCACCCAGACGCTGATCTGGGCCAACAGCATCGGCACCCCGAATGCCCTTACGCTGGGTTCTGAGTTACGGATACCACCCGTCTCGGGCGTGCTGCACAAGGTGAACCCCGGCGACACGCTCCTCACGCTCGCCGAGCGATATCAGGTTGAAGTCACCGACATCACCGGCTTCTCCGCCAACAAGATCAACAACCCCGATGCCTTGGCCCTCGGCCAAGAGATCACCGTTCCCCGGGGCGTGAAGCCCATCGACCCGCCTCCCACTCGCCTCGCGGCTGCATCGCCTGCGCCTGCCGCCCAGTCACCGGCACCCGCGGCCGCACCAGCGCCGGCGGCGCCCCGGCAGCTACCAGCGCAGCCGGTATCCGGCGGCATGCTGCAGTGGCCGACCTACGGACCCATCTTCACCTTCTTCGGCGGCGGTCACCGCGGCCTCGACATCTCACCCCCCTACGGAACCCCAGTGTATGCCGCCGAGGCTGGTGTGGTAGCTGAGGCTTCGACGGGATACAACGCCGGGTACGGTACCATGGTCATGATTAACCATGGCAACGGGCTGACGACCATGTATGCGCACCTTTCGGCTATCGCCGTGAGCCCGGGACAACAGGTGGCCCGGGGCGAGCACGTGGGCAACGTGGGCACCACCGGGCGAGCTACCGGCCCTCACCTGCACTTCGAGGTGCACCAGGGTGGCGGGGCGCTCAATCCGCTGAACTTCCTGCCTCGATAGGCTGAACTGAACCTACAGAAATGGCCCCTCGCAAGAGGGGCCATTTCTCTTGCCCGGAGGTCTCTCCGGGGATTCCTTGTGCGTTAGGTCTGGCGGCGTCCCTCGAGCAATGTCACGGTGGTCACTTCGGGCAACGCGTTACGGGAAATCGTGAGCCGGGGCTGCGCCTGGGCCTCGGCAGCGCCCATCTCCTTGAGGAACGTCGCAAGGTGCTCATCATCGCCGCCGGCGCTGGTCATGGGCACCACCACCTTCGGCCCGATGAGGTTCACCACTTCCGCGGCCTTGGCCGGCGTCAACCCGCCCGGCGTGCTGACCGGCACCAGCAGAATGTCGACTCGACCCAGCAATTCCACCTGATCGGTGCTGGGTACGTGGCCAATCTCGCCAAGGTGGCAGATAGTGAGGCCCTCAGTCTCCATCAGGAAGACGATATTCTGGCCAAGGTCTGCGCCCTTGGTACTATCGCGGTACGTGCGGACCGCGGTCATCAACACATCGCGAATCTCGTACTCGCCGGGGCGAAACACCACCACGGGCTGGTCGCTGCCGGTTTCGGCGCCGTGGGCCGCTGCCACCGTCGGCAGGCTCTCCGCCATGCTGGGGTTGCTCACCGTCACAATGTCTGCCTGGGCGCCACGTGGCAGCCCGCCTTCGGCGCTGTAGATGTCGGTGAGAATGGTAGCGTCGTCGCGGCTGCGGATTCTGAAGCAGGACGCGCCTAACCAGTTAATTTCCAAGAGGTACCTCGAGCGTTACGGTAGGGGGTTGTCGGAGTCGTCTGCGCGGGACCGGTCCCCCACCAATCGCCAAGCACCGGGCAGGGCAAGCGCCGCGAGAACGATCTTGATGATATCACCGGGGATGAAAGGTTGGACGCCAAGCTCGAATGCTCGGGCCAGGCCGAGGTACACCCCCAGCACGCTGACGCCAAAAGCATAGATGATCAGGTTACCGGCCACCATCGCTCCCACCCAGCGGAGCACCGAGCGGTCCCAGCCCCGTTCGGCCAGCCAACCAGTCACGAATGCCGCCGGCAGGAATCCCGCCAGATAGCCGGCTGTCGGGCCCACAATATACGGCACCCCTGTCGGCGAGAGCGACCATGCTGAGTTGCCCCCGGCGAACACCGGCAGCCCGGCAAGCCCCTCTGCCAAGTACGCGGCGATGACCAGCGTGCCCCGAACCCGCCCGAGCGCCGCCCCGGCCAGCAACACGGCGAAGGTCTGCCCGGTGATGGGCACCGGCAAGAGCCGGATGGTGATCTGCGCCGACAGCGCCACGAGCGCGCTGAAGCCCAGAATCAGCAGTAGGTCGCGCAGCAGACCCTTT
>CAXNDA010000200.1:0-3248 GCA_964200875.1 Chloroflexota bacterium
TGCCACCGACATGTTCCCGCCCGATCGGCGAGCTGAGGGCGTCGGTATTCTGCAGACCGGGTCACTTATCGGCACCTTCGGCGGCCCAGTGCTCATCGCGTTCGCCTCGGCACTCGGCCAAGCGTTGAGTTTCGATCCCATTGCCTTGGCCTGGCTGATGGCCCCGGTGGTCTTCCTGCCATCGTTGCTGCTGGTGCTCCGGGTCCACCCCGACCCAAAGACCATCGCAGCTAACCTGAGCCACTATTACCCAAACTACCAGCTCGCCGAGCGCCCACAGGCCGCCGGGCAGGTGACAAAGGTCTCGCTGCGGAACTACGCTGCCGACTACGTGAAGCTGACGGCGTTCGTCTGCTCCTTCTTTGTGCAAGGCAACATGGTGCTCATGATGGCCATGACTGCGGTGGTGATTGATCATCATGGTCATGGTTTGCCGGCCATCTCCCTCGCCGTGGCGCTGCACGTCGCGGGAATGTTCGGTCTCTCCATCCCCTTGGGCCGGCTTGCCGACCGCTGGGGCCGCCGGCCGGTAATGCTGGCAGGCGTGGTTATGGGGGCCATCTCGGCAGTCGTGGTGGTGCTGAGCGCTGACTATTGGACCATCGTGGCCGGCATCACGCTGGTGGGCGTGGCGTGGTCAGGCGTGAACGTGAGCGCAACCGTGCTGCTGGCCGACACCACTCCAGCGAGCGAACGCGGCCGGGTGATAGGCGCCAACGACACCTTTGCCAGCCTGGCCCACGTGACCATGCCTCTGATCGGTGGTGCGATGGCCGAGGCGTTCGGCCTGCCCTTTGTAGGCTTCGTGGTGGTCTGCCTATCCGCCATCCCAGCGCTGTTTCTGCTGCGGCTGCAGGAGACGTCGCCAGGGCACTTCCCCCAGAGCGCCTACCAGCGTGGGTAGACTGACCGGTGCTATACTCACAGCGAATCGCTTAGCATGTTTCTGCAGCTCGCTAAGCAAAAGGAGCCTCCCATGAAGGGCCGGGTGAAGGTGAGCAGCAAGAACCAGATTGCGCTTCCGGCCGAAGCACGGAAGAAACTCGGCATCACCTGCGGCGATTCGCTGCTGGTGGAAGTGGTCGGTGAAACTATTGTGTTGACGCGCGAGCCTAGGGATTGGGTCGCCTACCTCGAGGGTCTCGGCAAAGAGGTTTGGGCTGGCGTGGATGCCCAGGCATATGTGAACGCGGAACGCGACTCGTGGGAGCGCTAGAGGACATCGGGGAAGGCCACGCGCTCGTGGGTCTCGATACGCCTCTCTTCGTTTATCACTTGGAACGCGCCGAGCCTTGGCTGCCGGTGACCAGGGTGCTGCTGCGTCAGATCGCCCAGGGAACCTATGCGGCGGTGACGTCGGTAGTGACTATCACCGAACTCTGCACCCGCCCGTTGGCGGTGGGCCGCTCTGATCTCGCGTCGGCGTACCGGGCAGCGCTCATGCAGTTTCCCAATCTGGGTGTGCTTGTCATTGACGCAGCCACCGCCCACCAGGCAGCAGCGCTCCGCGCTTCCTACCGTCTACGTACGCCCGACGCGCTGCAGATCGCAGCGAGCCTCAACGCTGGTGCGACGGCCTTTATCACCAACGATCGCAGGCTGCGGCAGGTGCGGGAGCTAGAAGTGCTGATCATCGACGATCTGCGAGACACCGCCTAACATGCTCGCCAAGGTTCTTACCAGCGCTATCGTCGGCCTGGATGGTGCGTTAGTTCAGGTGGAGGTCGACCTCACCGGTGGGCTCCCCAAGTTCTTCATTGTGGGCCTGCCCGACGCCGCGGTGCAGGAAGCCCGCGAGCGCGTGCGGTCGGCCATCATGAACTCCGGGTGCAAGTTCCCCGGCCGCCGTATCACCGTCAACATGGCGCCGGCCGACCTCAAAAAAGAGGGACCGGCCTACGATCTCCCCATAGCGGTCGGTATCCTTATCAGCTCGGAGCAGGTGCCGCCGACGCGAGAACCGGCGCTCTTCCTGGGTGAACTCTCGCTCGACGGCACCGTGCGACCCACGACAGGGGTGCTGCCCATGGTGGCGCTGGCCATGGGGCAGGACATTCACTCGGTGTTCGTGCCTGAAGCGAACGCCCATGAAGCGGCTCTGCTCAAAGGCCCCGACGTCTACCCAGTCAAGACGCTCGCTCAGCTTGCTGCCCATCTCCACGGGGTGCAGCCAATCGCACCCTACACGGCGCGCGACGAGCCACCCGACGAGACTGACCTGAGCTTTGGCGGCATGGAGTTCCAGCACGTGAAGGGGCAGGAGCACGTGAAGCGCGCGCTCGAAGTCGCGGCGGCAGGGGCGCACAACGTGCTGATGGTGGGGCCGCCAGGCAGTGGCAAGACCCTGCTGGCCCGTTCGCTCCCCTCCATCCTGCCCTCGCTCACGCCCGAAGAGGCGCTGGAGATCACCAAGATTTACAGCGTCTGTGGGCTACTGCCCGGCAGTACCGCGCTGCTGCGCCATCGGCCATTTCGCGCGCCGCATTACACCATCAGTCAGGCCGGCTTGGTGGGGGGCGGCCGGATACCCCGTCCGGGCGAGATTACCCTCAGCCATCTGGGTGTGCTGTTTCTCGATGAGCTACCCGAATTCGGCCAAGCCGACCTTGAAGTGCTTCGTCAACCGCTTGAGGATAAGACCGTCACTATCAGTCGCGCCAGCGGCACGCTGAGCTTCCCGGCGCGGTTCATGCTCATAAGTGCAATGAATCCGTGCCCGTGTCGTCGGGACTACAACCAGCATCCGGGAACCGGTAGTCAATACGCAGCCTGAGCTGCTTCTTGCCGTTGTCCAACACCTCCGTATAGACCACGATTCTGCTCACCAGCGCCAGCACGATGTCGTGACGCGTCGTCTCGTCCAACTCGCCCTCATCCAGTCTGCGCCGTAGCTCTTCGAGCAGGTCGAGCGTCATGGCTGGCTCTTCCTTCTCAGCGGGCGTGACCAGCAACGCGAGGCGGTCTTCGATGCGATGCCGCTCTACCGCGAGCTCTGCCAAGGCTAGGTCCAGGTCATCGTCGGTCATCCGGTCGCGCATCCGCAGGTCGAGGGCGTTCTTGCGCCGCCCGGCGATAGCCTCCAGTGCATGCTCCAAGGTGATGCGCTCGGCCTCCAACGCCGCCCGCTGCTGGTCCCGCTCCTGAACGGCATCAAGCTGGCGCAGAAGATCGCCGGGGTTCCGCAGCCAGGTCTCAATGTCGCTCCACACCACCGGCTCCAGCCAGTCGCTGCGGATGCCCTTTGACGG
>CAXNDA010000201.1:0-3238 GCA_964200875.1 Chloroflexota bacterium
TGTATAAGGGCGAGGTGCTGGGCTTTCTGGGCCCAAATGGTGCGGGTAAGACCACCACCATGCGCATCCTCACCGGCTATATGCCGCCCTCCGAGGGCCGGGTGACCATCGCGGGTCACGACATCTTCACCGAGTCGTTGGCCGCCCGCAAGCACATCGGCTACCTGCCCGAAACGGTCCCCCTCTATACCGACATGACGGTGAAGGCCTACCTGGACTACCAGGCGACCCTGAAGGGCATGAAGGGTGCGCACAGGAAGGCGCGCATCGACGACGTCATCCACCGTCTGCGGCTGGAGGACTACGCCGACTCCCATATCTCCAAGCTCTCGAAGGGCTACCGCCAGCGCGTGGGTATTGGCCAGGCAATCGTGCACGAACCCGATGTGCTGGTGCTCGATGAGCCGACCATCGGTATCGACCCGATTCAGGTGGTGGAGACCCGACAGCTCATCAAGGATCTCGGCAAGGACCACACGATTATCCTCAGCAGCCACATCCTGCCTGAGGTGAGCATGCTGTGCCAGCGGGTCATCATTATCAATGAAGGCCACGTGGCCGCGATGGACACGCCCGAGAACCTCTCGTCGCGGCTGGGTGGTCCCGACCACCTGCGGGTCACCGTCCGCGGCCCGGCGCGCGAGGTGGCTGCGGCAGTGCGCGATCTACCCGGTGTGATAACGGTTGATTGGAACAACACCGCCTACGAAGGCGTGGTGCGGCTGGAGGTCGTCTGTCGCCCCGGCCGGGATGTGCGCCCCCAGTTGGCGGTGGCGGTTGTCACCCATAAATGGGACTTACTCGAGCTACAAGCCATAGGCATGAGCCTGGAGGAGATATTCTTGAGGCTTACCACCAAGGAGGATATGGACGCGGATGCGTAACATCCTCACCATCGCCCGCAAAGAGGCGATTACCTACTTCAGTTCACCATTGGCATATGTGATTGCGGCAGTCTTCCTGATGGTCAGCAGCGTGTTCTTCATCGCAGACCTTCAGTCGACCGAGCTGGCCAGGCTCACCGGGTTCCTGTTCGGCGCTATCGTCCTCCTGACGGTCATCGCGCCCATCCTAACGATGCGGCTGGTTGCGGAAGAGTTGAAGCTTGGGACGCTTGAGTTGCTGATGACCGCCCCGGTGCGCGAGAGCGAAATCGTGGTCGGCAAGTTCCTCGGAGCCTTCGCCACGCTCTTCGCGATGCTGTTGCTCACCTGGTTCTATCCCATCATCCTGGACCTGGGCGGCGGCGAGCCCGACTATGGCCCGGTGTTTTCGGGCTACATCGGACTGCTGCTCTTCGGCTCGGCCTTCATGGCCATTGGACTGCTGGCGTCCTGCATCACGTCCAATCAAATCCTGTCGGCCGTGGTGGGCTTGGGCCTGCTGCTCATCCTCTGGCTGGCGAGCGCTGCCGGTACCCTGGTGCAAAACGTGGAGTGGGCCAAGGGCATCATCAACTACGTGTCTTTGACCAACATTTATGTCGACTTCTTGCGCGGGGTAATCGACACCAAGGCGGTGATCTTCTTGCTGAGCATCACTGCCACCATGTTGTTTGCCGCTACCCGTGCCGTTGAAGCAAGGCGGTGGCGGTAACTCATGAGTAACGCAACTCCCCCCAACGGGCTTCGGGCTTCGCTTGGTGGCTACACCGCGATTGCGGGTGTGGTCGCTCTGATCGCTGCCGTCATTGCCGGCGCTATCTTCGTGCTGCTGCCGGCCCTAGCCGACACCGCACGTCTGCTGCTGGGTGTCGCCCTGCTGTTCTTCGTGGTGTTCGTCGTCGGCGCCTTCGACGAGGTGCGGTCGGCGCTGCTGGCCCGCCAGACCAAGTCCGGCACCAACGCGGTGCTGATGGTGCTGGCGTTCGCTGCGGTCTTGGGCGTGGTCAACTTTTTGGCGGCTCAGTACCCCAAGCGAATCGACATGACTGCCAGTCAGCAGTTCACACTGTCGCAGCATACCCAGAACATTCTGCGCGGCCTGACCCAACCGGTGAACGTCATCGGCTTCTTCGGCCGCAGCAACCCGCAGGCCGGCGCCGTGCAAGAGCAGGTTGAGTCGCTGCTGAAGGAGTACCAGAACATCTCCGGCCAGCTCAACTACCGGTTCGTGGACCCGGTGGAGAGCCCTGAAGTGGCGCGCCAGTACCAGATACAGACTGATGGCGTCATCGTGTTCGAACAGAGCGGCCGCCGCCAGCAAGTCGCCGGCATCGACGAGCAGGCGTTCACCGGCGGCATCCTCAAGGTGATCGGCCTGGAGCGCCTGAAGGTGTATGTGCTGACCGGCCACGGCGAGCGCGACCTGACCGCCCGGGACGAGCAGGGGTACGGACTGGTTGCCCAGGCGTTGGATGCCGAGAACTACGAGGTCAATCCTCTAAACTTAACCACAAACCCACAGGTTCCCGCCGAAACTCGACTGTTGATCATCGCCTCGCCAAAGAACCCGCTTCTCGACCCCGAGGTGCGGGCTATCGACGAGTACTTGATTAAGGGCGGCAAGGCGATGTTCCTGCTGGACCCCAATCCGCTGCCCGAGATCGCCGGGTTGCTGACCAAGTGGGGTGTGCGTGTAGCGCCAGGGCAAGCGGTGGACCCTGCGGCGACGGTACCCAACCTGCCCGGCGGGGTGCTGGTGCAACGCGAGCGCTATCTCCCGAGCCCCATCACCCAGTACCTCGACCTGACCCTGTTCCCGGGCCCTGCCGGGCTGGGGGTCGATGCCATTCCTGAAAGCGACCGCGACCATGTGGTGGTGCAGCCCCTCGCGTTCACCACAGGGCAATCCTTCGCGACGGCAGACGCCAGCCGGACGTCGTTCCAAGACGGCGATGTGCGAGGCCCCTTTGCACTGGCCGTTACCGTGCAGGCCGACCAGCCTATCGGGCAGCGGCCTTCCCGCGGCGGCCAGGCGGTGGAGGCGCTGCCGACCCGAATCGCCGTCTTCGGCGACTCCGACTTCGCGTCGAATCGGTTCTTTTACAGCGTGGGCAGCAACGGCGACCTCTTCGTGAACACCGTTAACTGGCTGACCGCCCAAGAGGCGCTCATCTCGATTCGTTCGGTGCCGCCGGAGTTCCGCCGCCTGGTGATTACCCAGGCCCAGATGAACCTGATCACGGTGTCGTCGGGGGTGGTCTGGCCCGGCCTGCTGTTGGTGGCTGCGGGGGTCGTGGGGTGGCGCCGGCGCTAACTGTGCGTGGAGGGATCTATGAGTTTTAAGCTGACTGCGG
>CAXNDA010000202.1:0-3237 GCA_964200875.1 Chloroflexota bacterium
GGTTCCTCGAGCACCGCTTCTCGGTGATACGGTCGCCGCAACGTTATATCGAGTGGGCGACTGCCGGTAGCGATGCCAGCGGTGCCGAGGCAGCCATTCGAGGCGCCTCCGCCATCGACGAGTTCAATCCCATCGACCCACAGACGGACCTGCTGGACACGCTGATGCTGGGACTGCGGCTGACCCCGGGCATCAAGTTCGCCGACATCCTGGCGCGCCATGGCGTGGACGTGCTGGCGCGCTTTGAACCGGCGCTGCGCGAAATGCAGACCCAATGGCTGCTGGGGTACGACCCGGAGGGCGTTTGGCTCACCTATCGCGGGCGGCTATTGGCCAACGAGGTGTTTGTCCGCCTGATGAACGCTGCCGAGGAATAGCGTGACCGGGTGGCACCTGCGAGACAGCGTCTGGCTGCCCGCATCGCCCGCGTCCGTGTTCGGGTTTTTCGCCGACGCTCAAAACCTGGAGGCCATGACGCCGCCCTGGCTCCATTTCCGGATCCTCACGCCACTTCCCATCGATATGCACGCCGGTACACTGATCGACTACCAAATCCGCCTCCACGGCATCCGGCTGCAGTGGCGCACCGAGATCTCGGCATGGGACCCACCGCATCGGTTTGTCGACGAACAGCGCAGAGGGCCGTACAGCCGCTGGCGGCATGAACACACTTTTTTGGCGCAAGACGGGGGTACCCTCGCCGCTGACCACGTGGAATACGACGTCCCCGGGGGTAGCCTGGTGCAGCGCCTGCTGGTGACGCCCGATCTCAAGCGCATCTTCGCCTTCCGCAAGCAACGTCTGGCCGAAAACTTCCCCGGAGCCGCGATCTGAGCATGCTGCACGGTCTGCGGCAACGGGCCAGCGCCCTGAAAGCCGAGACGTACGCCCTGTACTTGGCCTGCCGCGATCCTCGCACACCGTGGGTCGCACGGCTTATGGCAGCCATCGTGGTGGCCTATGCCCTGAGCCCTCTCGACCTCATCCCCGACGTTATCCCAATTTTCGGCTACTTGGACGATATCGTCCTAGTCCCGCTCGGCATTGCCCTCGTCATCCGGCTGCTGCCATCTGTCGTGTTGCAGGAGGCCCGCGCGCAGGCGGCTCTGCACCCGATGCGGCTGAGCAAGGATTGGCGGTCCGGGGGCGTGATCATGCTCGCCTGGCTGGTTACCGCGATCATCGTCACGAGGTTCGCACTTGAGGCCCTCGGCCTGCGCTAGGGCCAACACCGAGTAACCCGCGGCGTACTCCCCATCTGCAAGTTTGGTAGACTCGCAGCGCGGGTTCTCTCAAACCTGCAACACTTGCAAGGAGGATGAGTATGTGACGTTTGTTGAGCTTACTGGCGCTGGTGGGGTTGAGCGCTGGGGGACTGCTGTTCACGTCCACCACCGGTCAGACCGCGCCCTCGGCCGATGCTTCACGGCCTGTCACCATGACCTGCAGCCGGCCAGTGCTGGACGTTGGCACCGGGGCGCAGGTGTCTATTGGTGGTGTGCCCTGGTATGCCGAGCAAGGCCAGATTGTGTACGCCCACGACTGGAACGGCGACCCGTTCTTCAACTTCGGTGGACGGCGCTACCTGTACATCGGGAGCGTATCGGCCCCCGCCAAGTTCTTCATCGTGGAGGATTGCGCGCAGCCGGCCGCCGCTGCCACGCCACCAGCGCCATCGCTGCAGCAGATTGCCGGTGACACCTATGTCTACCAGCACACCGGCTACACCACGTTCTTCGTGGTGACGAACGAGGGCGTCATCGTGGGTGACCCCATGGGCGGCAGCCGCTCGGCGGCGCTCAAGGCCGCAATCGCATCCGTCACCAGCCAACCGGTGAGGTACATGGTGTACAGTCACCACGACGCAGACCACAACACCGGCGGCGGCGTGTTCCGCGATACCGCCACGTTCGTGGCGCACGCGAACGCAGTGCAGCCCATCGCCAGCCGTAACGACCCGAACTCGCCGGTGCCGACCATGACCTTCCAGGACCGGATGACCCTACGGCTGGGCCACGCCGAGCTGGACCTGCAATACCTCGGGCTCAACCACTCGGAGAGCACCATCGTGGTGCGTTACCCCGCCATCCGGATGGCCTGGATGGTGGACATTGTACCCACCAACTCGGTCATCTTTGGCCCCCGGATGGACGGCGACTACGTGAAGGAGTGGATTGAGACCTTACGTAGAGTCGAGGCGATGGACTTCGACCTGCTGGTGCCCGGTCACGGCGCCCCCGGCCCCAAAGCCTGGGCCACCTGGATTCGCGAGTACATGCAAGACCTCATCAGGGCAATCGAGGCTGCCGAGCGCCGCGGGCACGAGGCGCGGTCCCCCGGCATGTACGACTTCGTGCGGGCGCAGCTCTTCGGCAAGTACGGGAGCTGGGACAACTTCGGACCGCGTATCCCCGTCAACGTGAACGGCATGCACGACAACTGGGCGAAGTTCGGCCGCTTCTCGGTGAACTAGAAATTCCTTGGTCCTTCATGAACGGCCGGGCGCGCTGCCCGGCCGTTCTCTTCGCTGCCACCCTTTGGAGGAGCACATGGCGCTATTCGAAACGATAGCGATCAGAAGGCTTGGGCCGTCGGACGTTACGGCCGGCCGCGATCTGTTCCAGATCATGGCGGCGGTCTTCGAGGAGCATGGGGGCACTCTTTCGGAGGCTTACGCTGCTGCTCTGCTGGCACGCGACGACTTCTGGGCAATCGAGGCGGTGGTGGACGGTGAGGTCGCCGGCGGCCTAACGGGCTACACCTTACCCCTCACTCGCGAAGAGACGCTGGAGGTCTTGATCTACGATATCGCCGTGCAGCCACGCTTTCAGCGCCGGGGCATCGGGCGCGAACTGGTGGCCACGCTGCGACGTTTGGCGGCGCAGGCCGGGCTGGGCGCGGTGTGGGTGCTGGCCGACAACGAGGACGCCCACGCACTCGACTTCTATCGAGCGCTCGGTGCGAGCCCTGCGGCGGTGACTGCCTTCACGTTCCCGGCGCTGCCTGACGGCTAGTCGTGAGACTGACGTACTTGGGGGCCGCTGGAGCCAAGTCAAGCTGCTTGAAGGCTCCCAGCGATCTGATCCTCCCTCCCCCTGCTAGAGAGCGTTGGAGGGAGGGGTGCGCCGCTGTCCCAAAATCTCGTGCAGTCCGAAGGAGCCCGCTGTCCGATCCCCTCGCCCCTTGCGGGAGAGGGGATCGGACAGTGGGCATCTGCGTATTTTCGCAGCCGGCCGT
>CAXNDA010000203.1:0-3209 GCA_964200875.1 Chloroflexota bacterium
CTACGCAGTTCCAGGCGGTGCAGGCGTTGCGCCAAGTACTGGGACAGGCGTAAAAGGTAGACATGGAAATCTTCAAGCGACCGGTGAATCAGGACGCAGCGCGGTTTGCTGACCTGCTGGACGCTGTGCTGGCACAGGATGCGCCCGAGCGTGCAGTGGGAGCGGCAGACGACCTGCAGCCGTTGCTGCGGGTGTCGGTGCTGACCCGCGACGCCCTTCAGGTGGAGCCGGCACGCACGGCGCGGCAGGAAGCTCGCCGCGCCATGCTGAATCGTGCCGCGGCGAAGGCTACCGGCGCCGGCGGTTCCTTCCAGGTACCCGGCTTTGCCACCGCCGGCGCCGTGAGCGCCGCGGTGATGCTGGCTAGCCTGTTCGGCACCGTCAACGCCGCCGAGGCTGCGCTGCCGGGCGATCTGCTGTATCCGCTGAAGGGCGCACTTGAAGAGACGCTGCTCGCGCTGACGCCAAGCGAGGCCGCCCGACTCCAGCTGAAGATAGACTTTGCCAACAAGCGGACCGGCGAACTCGAGGCGCTGCACGAACAGCAGCGTGAGGTGACGTTAGACGCGCTAGAGCGGATGGCTGACCGGATTCAGGATGTGGTGACTGCCAGCCGGGCCTTACCGCCTGACTCGCCACAGTTGCGACAGGTGGCCAACTTGGGCCAGAAGTCGTTGGAGGTGCTGAACGATGTGAGCAGCCGGGTTCCGGAGCAGGCAAAGCCCGCTTTGGAGCATGCGATTAGCGCAAGCCAGCAGGCTCACCCAGCCTCATCGCCTGCGCAACGGGAGAGCGGACTTGGCTCGCCGAACGCGGCGGATGGGCGTCAGGATGGCCCGCGGGTTGGCGGTGGCCAGTCGACGGCGACACCGTCTTCCACCCCGGTCACCTTGATGCCAGCCGCCGCCTCAGGGCCATCGCGGGCAGCGGCAGACCGCAATGGGGGGGCCGGCGGCAGCGCCGGCAAGAATGATGACAACGCTGGACGCGGGGCTCCCAGTGCGACGCCAACCCCCGATGGCGGGCAAGGCCGCGGTGGCCGGAACGATGACAACAGTCGCGGTGGGCAGGGCTCGGGATCGGGCGCCAGCGAGACGCCGGGCCGCGGTGAGCCAGCGCAAGACGGCGGGCGGGGCGGCAGCGGTGGCAACGGCGAACGCTTGCCGGTGGTACCGCCACAGGGCCCCGGCGCTATCGGTAGCGGCACTGGGCCAAATCCTTCGGCCACGAGCGTGCCAGCCCCGGTGGCGCCGCCGTCCAGCGGGTCGACCAGCGTGGACTCACGGCGCACCCGGCCAGACGATGACGACCGGCGCCCTGAGCCGTCGCCAACGCCACGGCCCGCGGCTACCAACGACGACGCATCGGGCCCCAGCCGGGGCGGGCGTGACGACTCTGGGAGCCGCCAGGCGCCGACTGCGGTACCGACTGCGGCTCCGGCTGCGGCTCCGGCTGCACCACCGGCTGCACCAACCGCCTCGCCCGCGCAACCGAGCCCGACGGCAGGCTCGAACAGCGGCCCGTCGCGGAACCAGCGCGATGGCGACGACTCCAGCGGTCGTGGGCAAAGCGACAACCCGCCCGCGCCACGGGGCAACTCGGACGATGGGCGAGGTAATCAGGATGATGGCAACCGCAACCGGTCACCCCAAGCGTCGCCGACCCCCGAGCCGCCTCGGGGTGGCGGGAATAGCGGCCCGCAGCGGGGCCGAAACTAGCGGGTTTCTGGCGCCAGAACGCAGAAGAGGCAGGCCATCAGGCCTGCCTCTTTCATCGCTTTGCGGCGGCTATACGTTCGATAGCGAGCGAGGGAGCACCGTCTCACCCATGAGGTAGAGGTCGACGCAGCGGGCTACCTCGCGGCCTTCCGCCAAGGCCCAGACCACCAAGGACTGACCGCGGGCCGCGTCGCCGGCGGCAAATACGCCGGGAACCGTGGCCATTTTGTTGCTGTCGGTCTTGATGTTCCCCCGAGGGTCTAGCTCGACCCCCAGTTCTTGAACCATGCCGGTGCGTTCCGGGTGCAGGAAGCCCATGGCCAGCAGCACCAAGTCGGCATCGACACTGAACTCGCTGCCGGCTACTTCGGACATCTGCATCCGGCCGTTGGCGTCGGGACGCCAGTCGAGCTTGATCGCCTTGAGTTGTTGCACGACGCCGCCGGCGCCCGCCACCGCCTTGGTGAGGATGTTGTAGTCGCGTAAGCCGCCCTCGTCATGGGCCGGGGAGCTGCGAAGGACCAGGGGCCACTGTGGCCATGGGTTGCCATTGGGCCGGGCTTCCGGCGGCTGGGGCAGCAACTCGTACTGCTTGACGCTCTTGGCGCCCTGGCGGTGGGCAGTGCCCAGGCAATCTGCTCCGGTGTCACCGCCGCCGAGAATGATGACATGCTTCCCCTCGGCCGAGATGCGGTCGGTGGCGGGTACGTGCCCCCCAGCGTTGATGACGTTCTGCTGCGTCAGGTAGTCCATGGCGTAATGCACGCCCTGCAGCTCTCTGCCGGGCACTTCCAGGTTGCGCGGGATGGTCGAGCCGATGCACAGGACGACAGCGTCGTACTCCTTACGCAGGGCATCGACAGCGACGTTTTGGCCGACGTAGGCGCCGGTCTTGAACTCGATGCCTTCGTCTCGCATCTGCTGCACCCGGCGTTCGACTACGTGCTTCTCGAGCTTGAAGTCTGGGATGCCGAGGCGAAGCAGGCCACCGATGACATTGGCGCGCTCGAACACGGTTACCTGATGTCCAGCGCGATTGAGCTGCTGGGCGGCAGCCATCCCCGCGGGACCGGAGCCGATAACGGCAACCTTCTTGCCGGTGCGTGCCACTGGCGGTTGCGGGCGGATCCAGCCCTCCTCCCAACCACGGTCGGAGATGGCCTTCTCGATGTACTCGATGGTCACCGGATCTTGGTTGATGGACAGCGTGCAGGCGGCTTCACATGGCGCGGGGCAGATGCGGCCGGTGAACTCGGGGAAGTTGTTGGTGGCATGCAGCGCTGTCAGCGCCTGCTGCCACTGCCCCTTGTAGACGAGGTCGTTCCAGTCGGGGATGAGGTTACCCAGTGGGCAGCCGCGATGGCAGAAGGGGATACCGCAGTCCATGCAGCGGCCGCCCTGGTCATGGGCCTGCTGCTCAGTCCAGTCGAGGTAGAACTCGTCGTAATCGCGTACGCGCTCGGCGACGGGGCGCCGGGGCGGCCCCTGACG
>CAXNDA010000204.1:0-3171 GCA_964200875.1 Chloroflexota bacterium
CAGCCGCCAGCGACGTCCCCTGCGTTCACGCCGTAGCGCACCGCCGCCTTCGCCCGCGCCCGCGCCGCCTCCACCTCGCGGTTGCGGGGCTCGGCGTTGGTCTCCAGCGCATCGAGCAGGGTGCGGGCGGAGGCAGCGACCTCGGCCACCGCCCGATCGAACGCGTCCTGGTTGGTGCGCGAAGGCTTGGTAAAACCCGAAAGCTTACGCACAAATTGCACCGACGCGCTCAGCACTTCGGCGTCAGTCGCGGGCGGCTCGAAGTTGAACAGCGTCTTGATACTGCGGCACATGGGTCAGCAGCCCTTCGGCACCCGGCCACGCGGGTCGGTCACGTTCACCACCAGCATCTCGGTGGTGTTGCGCGCCACAATGAACTCCACCGGTTCTTTGGCGCTGAGGTTCTCCTCCACATGGATCACACTGGGCGGCACAAAGATGAAGTCGCCGGGCTCGGCGATCACCAGCTCGTTCAAATTCTCGCCGTAGAAGAACTTGATGCTGCCCTTGAGGATGAAGATGCCGCTCTCGGCGTCGCCGTGGTGGTGCGCCCCGCTGGCCAGCCCCGCTGGCGTCGAGACGAACCCCATCCACAGGCCGTGGTTGTTGGCAGTATCGGGCGCAATGCCGGCCTGCCGGATCATCCCCGGCGTCTGACTGGTGTTGGCGCTGCGCTGATGCGGTTTGATGAGGACGACACTGCCCTTGACGCCGCTGCTGGTCATGGCCCACCCCCTGCTAGTCTAGCCGCAGCTTAGGCGGGCAGGCAGAGGGGTGTCAATCATGCGTGCGGTCACATGTCTGGCTAGAACACCGGCCGCATGTGGATGGTCTGGGCGCGGGTGGCGCCGACGCCGATGACGTCGAACGAGCAGCCGAGCAGCTCCTCGAGCCGGCGCACGTAGGCTTGGGCTTGGGGCGGCAGGTCGGCGAAGGTGCGGGCGTTCTCGGTGGGGGTCAGCCAGCCGGGCAGTTCTTCGTACACCGGCTCGCAATGGTCAAGCTCGACGACATGACTGGGGAAGTACTCGATGACCTGACCGTTGAGCCGGTAGCCGGTGCACACCTTCACGGTGGGGAAGATATCGAGCACATCCAACCGCACCAGCGCGCCGCCGGTGAAGCCGTTAACGTCCACGCTGAAACGGCCGGCCACGGCATCGAACCAGCCGCAGCGGCGGGCCCGGCCGGTGGTGGTGCCAAACTCCTGGCCCCGGTCACGCATGAGTTCGCCGTCAGCATCATGCAGTTCGGTGGGCAGGGGGCCGGCGCCCACCCTGGTGGTGTAGGCCTTGAAGACACCGAACGCCTTGGTGATCTGTGTCGGCGGGATGCCCGACCCAAGGGGCGCGCCGCTGGCACTGGTGGCCGAGCTGGTTACGTAGGGGTAGGTGCCGTGGTCAACATCCAGCAGGGTGCCTTGGGCGCCTTCCAGCAATACACGCTTACCCTCTGCCAGCGCCTTGCGGACCATGCTGCCGGTTTCGGCGATGTAGGGCAAGAGGTCGTCGCGGGCCTGCATGCACTGGGCGTAAAGCTCGTCGAAATCGATGGGTTCGCGATCATACACCCGGGTCAGCAAGCGGTTCTTCTGCGTCAGCACGAACCGGAGCCGCTCCCGGAAGGACTCGCCGTCGGTCAGGTCGCCCACGCGAATGCCGAGGCGCGCCGCCTTATCGGCGTAGGTCGGGCCAATGCCCTGGCCGGTGGTGCCGATCGCGTTCTCGCCCCAGCGCTTCTCGTCCAGGCCGTCCAGCAGCTTGTGGTACGGCATGATGAGGTGAGCCCGGGAGCTGATGAAGAGCCGGCCCGTAACGTCGATGCCTGCCTGCTGCACCATGCGCAGCTCTTTGGTGAAGGCATCGGGGCTGACGGCCACCCCGTTTCCGATGACGTTGACCGCTTTGGGGTTGAAGATGCCGCAGGGAATAAGGTGCATGGCGAAGTCGCCGAGGTGGTTCTTCACCGTGTGCCCGGCGTTATGGCCGCCACAGTAGCGCACCACCATATCGACGCTTTCGGCAAGGAAGTCGATGACCTTGCCCTTACCCTCATCGCCCCAGTTCGCACCCACAACTACGATGGCTGGCATATGCCCGTTCCTTCTGGCCAGTGAGCAAGCAAAAGAAAAACGGCCCGCACTGGGGGCCGTGTCTCAGTGTACCACAGGCAGTATGCCAGCGCCGCCGGATGTTTGGCTGACGGAAGGGCTCGTGTTGTTGCCCACCATGCTACGGAGTAGAATAGCGCCACGCACCCAGTACCCACCATCTGAAGTTGTTCAAGATAGAAGGAGCAGCTAGTGAAGAAGCACGCAACAGTTGAGTCCGTAGCGGACGCCTACCTGGAGATACTCTCGGCACGCGGCATCAAGTACTTCTTCGGCAACGGCGGCACCGATTTCGGGCCTATCGTCGATGCTTATGCCAAGCGGATGAACTCGGAATCGCCGGTGCCGACGCCCATCACCTGCCCGCACGAGATCACCGCGGTGGCGATGGCGCACGGCTACACCATGGTGACCGGCAAACCACAGGTGGTGATGGTCCACACCATCGCCGGCACGGCCAACGCCACCGGTGGCCTTATCAACGCCATCCGCACAGGGGTACCCATGCTGTTCTCGGCCGGCCGCACGCCGTTGACCGAGGGCGACCAGAAGGGGTCCCGCGACGGTGGCATCCACTGGGCGCAGGAGTCGTTTGACCAGGGCTCGATGGTGCGAGAGTGGACCAAGTGGGACTACGAGTTGCGCCACGGAGCCGACGTTGAGGGCGTGGTGGATCGGGCGCTGGCCATCGCGCAGACCGAACCTCAGGGGCCGGTGTACCTGACGCTGCCCCGCGAGGTGCTGGCGGAGGGTCAAGAGTCGATCACCTACACGGATCACCCCCGCATGACGCCCAGCGACTACATTGCTTCCGGCGACACGCTGAAGGCCGCCGCAGAAGCGCTCGCCCAGGCGAAGAGCCCGATTTTGATCACCCGCTCCGGCGGCAAGGACGCCGCGTCGGTCGCGCACCTGGTGCGGCTGGCCGAGGCGATCAATCTGCCCATCTACGACGTGGCGCCCACGCACATGAACTTCCCGCACAACCACCGCCTGCACCAGGGCGGCGACCCGGGCGCGGCGCTGCCGGCGGCAGACGTGGTGGTGGTGCTGGAGAACGA
>CAXNDA010000205.1:0-3156 GCA_964200875.1 Chloroflexota bacterium
TACGCAGGAGGGTTTGAAGACCCTGGTACAGCAACAGAACCAACGGCTGGAAGCCGAAGTCGCAGCCCTGAAGTCTTTGGACCGCATTGAGCAGATTGCCATGGACCAGCTCAAGATGATCAAGCCCAAGAGCTATACCTACATCACCGTCGACATGTTGCCGCCGACCGCAGCCGAGACGGCGCGCGCCCGTGAAGAAGCTGCCTATCGTGGCGACGCAGCTCCCACTGAACCCTGGTGGGAGCGCTTACTCTCAGGACTCACCGGCCAGAGGAGGACCCAATGAATCAGCGAGAACGGATCAGTAAGTGGCGGGTGGGGTCGGTGATGTTCATGCTGGGCGCATCCAGCCTGTTGCTGGTGGGCAGGATCGCCCACATTCAGTTGGTGGAACACGCCGACTTTGCGATGCAGGCGGACGACAACCACTGGGGCAAGCAACTGCTGATGGCGCCCCGCGGGGCGGTACGCGACCGTAACGGCAATCCGCTGGCCATGTCCATCAACCGCTGGGAGCTGTCCATCGACCCCAGCCAACTCGAGAAACCGGGCACTCGAGAGGCAGCGATCAACATCGCCACCAAGGCAACGGGCCTCTCGTTCAGCGAGATTGAGAAGAAGCTAGCGGGCGCCACCAAACCGGTGGTCATTTCCGATCAGGTGGACTACGCACGGGGCAAACCCATAGCCGAGACTGGGCTGCCGGGCGTGAGGGTCAAGGAGCTGGTGACGCGCGCCTTCCCCGAGGGAGCGCTGGCCTCCACCCTGGTCGGCTTCCTCGGCAAAGACCACATCGGCCTGACCGGTGTGGAGCGCGACTTCGATCGTGATTTGGCCGGCGTTCCGGGGCACACCCTGTTCGAGCGTGACAGCATCGGCAACCCCATCCCGCTTGGGTACCGGACGACGGTTAACCCGAAGCCCGGCGGCGACGTCTACCTCACCATCGATCGCTACATTCAGCGGGTGGTGGAGCGCCAGCTCGACGACACGCTGAAGGAACAGAAGGCTGAGGGCGGCACCATCATCGTGATGGAACCCGACACCGGCGCCATCCTGGCCATGGCCAGCCGCCCCAGTTTCGACGTCCGCAAGCTGGACTTCAACGACCCCAAGACCATGGAGTTGATCCGCAACCGCGCTATCACCGACCTGTACGAGCCCGGCTCGACCTTCAAGTCGATGACCATGGCGGCCGCGCTCAACGAGAAGTTGGTGACGCCGGAGACGACGCACAACGACAACGGGCCGGTGGTGAAGTACGGCGGAGCCATCACCAACTGGAACTTCGTGCACGTGGGCGTGGAGACCATGACCCAGCTCCTGGTCCGCTCGAACAACGTGGGCGCAATCTGGGTGGCCGAGAAGCTGGGAACGGACAAGATGTACAACTACATCAACCGCTTCGGTTTCGGCCAGCCCACCAACATCGGCCTGTCGGGCGAGGCCAGCGGCTTCTACCGCACGCCCAAAGATTCCGCTTGGACCCCCATCGATCTGGCTACCGCGGCGTACGGGCAGAGCGTCACGGTCACGCCAATCCAGCTCATCACGGCCTACGCTGCCATAGCCAACGGCGGCACCCTAATGCGTCCCTACGTGGTGGACCGCGTCATCACCCCCGAGGGGTCCCGGCTGACGCAGCCCATCGCGGTGCGACAAGTCATTGGCGCCGACGCTGCCCGCACCATGCGCACCATGTTGAAGCAAGTAGCTGAAGAAGGCACCGCCGGTAAGGGCACCGTCCCAGGGTTCGCAGTGGCGGGAAAAACCGGTACCGCTTCCATCCCCTCGGCTGCCGGCTACGATGAAAAGACCATCGCCTCCATGGTGGGCATGGTGCCCTACGACCAGCCTAAGGCCGTCATTCTCGTGAAGATCGACAACCCCAAGGGCTCGCAGTGGGGCAGCCAGGTGGCCGCTCCGGTGTTCAGCGCACTGGCCAAGGAGCTGTTGGTATACTGGCGAGTGCCACCGACGGAGGACGCTTACGTCTCCACTGTCCGCTAACTTGGCAGGAGCTTCCGTGCTGACCATGCACGATGTCGCTGCTGGGGTCGGGGCACAGTTGCTCCAACCCCTCCCGGCGTTAACGTCGCGTTCCTTCTCCACCGTCACCATCGACTCACGAACGGTAGCGCCGGGCGCGCTGTTCGTAGCCTTGCGCGGCGAGCGAACCGATGGTCACCAGCACATTGCCGCCGCCATCCGCAACGGCGCTACCGGCGTGCTGGCGCAGCGCTGGCCCGAGGACGTTCCCGCCGGCTTGCGGGAGCAAGCCGTCCTCTTCCCCGTCGTCGATCCCTTACTGGCGCTGCAAAAGTTGGCCACGCACTGGCGGGCTCAGCTCGGTGTACGGACGGTGGGGGTGACAGGCAGCGTCGGCAAGACCTCGACCAAAGAGGCGATCGCTTTCCTGCTGGCACGGCGGTTCTCGGTGCACAAGACCACCGGCAACTTTAACTCGGAGATCGGCCTGCCGCTGGTGCTGCTGCAACTGACACCAGAGCATCAGAAGCTTGTGGTTGAGATGGCCATGCACTACCCGGGCGATATCGCGCTGCTGTGCACTATAGCTCGGCCGCATGTGGGGGTGGTGACCAACGTTGGGCCCACCCACTTGGAACGCGTCGGGAGTATGCAGGGCATCGCCGACGCCAAGGGCGAACTTCCGGCCAGCCTGCCAGTCGATGGCGTGGCAGTGCTGAACGCAGACGACCCTTTGGTCGCCGCCATGGCATCGCGCACTTCTGCCGCAGTCGTCTTCTATGGCATGACCTCCGACGCCCACCTACGCGCCACCGAGGTGCGCACCCATGGGCTCGACGGCCTGACGTTCGACCTCGCGTGGCAGGGCGAGCGTCGCAGCGTTCGAACCCGGCTCATCGGCCGCCACAATGTCTACACGGCCCTCGCTGCCGCGGCCGTGGCGCTCATCGAAGGCATGCCCCTGCATGAGGTCTGTGAGGGCATCGCCGGCCTGCCGGACAGCACCCGGGTGAAGCTGCGGCATACGCGTGCCGGCGCCCTGGTGCTGGACGACACCTACAACGCCAGCCCCATTTCGGTGACCGCAGCGCTGGATCTGCTGGCGGATGTACCGGGCCGGCGGGTTGCGATACTGGCCGACATGCTGGAGTTGGGCGCCGAGGAAGT
>CAXNDA010000206.1:0-3144 GCA_964200875.1 Chloroflexota bacterium
TAAGCGCGGCCGTGGCGGTGCCCGGGCGGTGGGGCTTCCGGTGGCGATGTCGAGGGATCGAGGTTGGTGGTTTGGGTCATAGTCGGGGTCAGTCGAACACCCATTCGACTTTACGCTTGAGCCAATGCGGAAGTCAAACTAAACAGTTGAACAGTGCTACATATACTGTCCGCCGTTGATGGCGTACACCTGCCCCGTAATGAAGCGCGCATCCTCCGATGCCAGATAGCACACGAGTGACGCGACCTCAGCCTGGGTGCCTTGGCGGCCCATCGGTGTGATGCCGGTCCGGCCGGCCCCGCCGCCGGCGATCCGGGTGGGGGACACGCAGTTCACCGTGATGCCCTTCGCCGCGTACTCGTGAGCGAGTGCCTTGGTTAGGGCAATCAGCCCGCCTTTGGCCGCAACCACATGGGCGCGGTTCACCTCGCCCGCTTGGCCCGAGAGGCCGGCGATGTTGATGACCGTGCCGCGCCCCAGCGCCACCATGTCGCCGATGACGGCCTGGGTGCACACGAACGCGCCGTCCAGGATAGTAGACGTAACGTGATGCCATTCTTCGGGGGATATCTGCTCGAAGGGTGTCTCGGGCCGCGGCGCTGGGTTGTTCACCAGGATGTCGATGGGGCCGCCCAGCTCGGCCTTGGCTTGGGCCACCATTGCCGCCACGCCGGCCCGGTCCCGAATGTCGACCAAGCACCCGATGGCCAGCACGCCCAGGGCGCGGCAATCGGCCACTGTTTGTTCCAGCGACTCTCGGTCGGCCACGGCGTTGATCACCACATTAGCGCCGTTGGCGGCGAAGGCCAGCGCCATCGCCCGCCCCATCCGCCGGCCCGAGCCGGTGATCAGTACTACGTTACCTGCGAGCTTCATGGGTAACCTCCGCATTCAGTGGACTTCCCGTCCCTTGTCCGGTGCTCTGTCACAGGGGAGGATCCCCCTCCCTCTAACTCCCTCCCGCCGGGGGAGGGAGGACACTGCGATGCGGCGCTTCGGCGGTTGCGCAAGCGCGCAGCCTCGGCGCCTTCATCCCAAGCTGGTCGAAGAACGAGCGGACATCTAGTGGTGCGACGCACGTAGTATGGGATGGCTCGGCTCGCGGCCTTCGTATGAGCGCGAGGGTTCCCTCCGCCCACCCATGGAACTTTTTAGGAGTCGAGGGGGTTCCCCCTCGAACACCCCCGCCCCTTCGACATGGCTCAGGGCAGGCTCCAAGGGCTGCCGCCCCCTCTGGACTCTCCCGCTCGGACGTCCACATCACTTTACGTGCTTGACACCACTAGTATTGCCTGGCTCTCGGGCCCCTGCCTACGGCACCAGCCCCACCACGGTCTTCGCTTCGTCCAATCGCCACAGGCGATCGAGCACCGCCTTGGCGTCGGCCTCGCTCATGGCCCGGCGCGCCATGGTCAGGAACTTCTCGTTCACCTTGGCGTCGCTCAGCGGGTTCTCGGGCGAGCCGGTGGCGTGCGGCACGTGCTGCTCGATGACGCTGCCGTCCTTCATGCTCACCCGCAGCGTCACCGCTTCCTCTAAGGTGCCTGGGGTGACCACCAGGCGAACCATGGCCCGCAGACTGCTGATGAGCGAGTCTGCCGCCTTGGCGTCGCTGTACTGGTCGGGGTAGGCGGCGCCGTCCACCAGGCCGACGGCCATGCAGTGCTGCGAGCTGAACTTGCACTCCAGGCCCGTGGTCGGGTTGGGGCGGCCCATCAGTTCGGGCACCAGCGGATGCACCAAGGCCTCGATGTCGGTGACGTTGGCCGGGTTGAAGCCGGGGCGGTTGTGGATGGCGATGGCGGCGTCGATGGCGGGGTGGCTGACCACGCCGCAGGAGTAGGGCTTGAGGCCGTTCTGGAACAGCTCCCAGTGGGCGCCCAGGTTATCGGTGGCCCGCGACAGCTCGCGGCCCGGCGACATCACTTCGGCCACGCCGCGGCGGCCTTCGATGATGGCGGTGGTGGCGGTGAACCCGCCCTTGGCCAGCAGTGCGGCCACCACGCCGGCCTCGGCCGCCCGCCCGGCGTGCAGGGGCTTGGCCATGGTGCCAAAGTTCTCGCGCAGGCCCGCCGCCTGCGTACCGGCAATGCCCATGGCCGCGGTGATCTGCGCCGCGTTCAGGCCATGCAGGCGTCCGGCGGCCACGGCACTGCCGAACACCCCCATGGTTCCGGTAATGTGCCAGCCCTCGTCGTAGTGCCACGGGTGCATGCTCACCCCCAGCCGGCAGCAGATCTCGATGCCGAGCGCCACCGCGGCCACCACGTCTCGGCCGCTGCTGCCGTTGGCTTCGGCCAATGCCCACGCTGCCGGTACGGTGGGCGCACTGGGGTGAATGACCGTGGGGAAATGGGTGTCGTCGTAGTCCTCCAGGTGGCCGGTCCAGCCGTTGGCGAGCGCTGCGTTGGCCAGCGTGGTGCGCCTGCCGGTGCCCCAAATGCCGGCCCGCGGATTGCCGCCTTCGGCGTCGAACATGTCGGTGAGGATTTTCAACGACGGGTCGACCGAGGCATAGAGCGCGACGCCGATGAGGTTGATGATATCGCGCTTGGCCTCGTGCACCACCCGGGCGGGCAGATCGTTGAAGGTGGTGGCATAAGCGAAGTCTGCGAGCGTTTGTGTGGTGCCCATTGGCTGGTCTCTCCGTGCGATGGGTGTTGGCTGCGCTGTGGCGCGACCCACATAGTACCGCTTGCGGGCGCACGAGTGGAACCACCGCCTGAAGGTGTAAGAACTCAGAGTTCGGGTGGTGGACTACTGCACTACTGTCGAACCGCGGCCTTCGGATGGGCGTTGGCTCTTCCCGCCCACCCACCCCTGGGGTCTCGAAGTGGGAGACTCTTCGACAGACAGGCTCCGGACAGGCACCCCCACACCCCTGCCTGAGGGGACTCGCCGTCCCCTCAGGACTCCCCTGCCGAGGCGATACCCATCAGTGCACTATGGTGCTGCTGCTGCGTGGCTTTAGCCCGCAGGTTCTCAAGGCCAACTCACCAACACTGAGCTCTTACCTGAAGGTTCGAAGGTTGTGTCAGCGGTGACGTTCAGCTGCTACCGCCCAGGCATTGCCTTCGGCCACCGCCGGGCGCGTTGGGATTACGCTGCGAGTTCTTCGGGCTGTGACTCCAACGGGCGAGCGTT
>CAXNDA010000207.1:0-3137 GCA_964200875.1 Chloroflexota bacterium
TGAGCTTCACCTTCCGGTTGTTCGGCAACATGTTCGCGGGCGAGGTGCTGCTGGCGGTCATCGCCTTCCTGGTGCCCTTTGTGTTGGCCGACATGTTCTATGTGTTGGAGGTCGGCGTGGGCGTGGTGCAGGCGGTGGTGTTCGGCGCCCTCACGCTGGTGTTCGCAGCGTCGGCTGTCGCTGGTCACGGCGATAGCCACGGTCACGAGGAGGGTCACGGCGCCGCCGCCGAGGCCCATCACTAACTGGTGTTCGTTAGGGCAACCCGGTTGGTTGCTCAAGATTAGTCCTAGTAGGAGGTTCCTTCATGCCGGAAAACGTAGAGTCCGCAAAGCTGATCGCCGCTGCGCTCTCCATTGGTTTGGGCGCTCTGGGCCCCGCGCTCGGCATTGGTCTGCTGGCTGGTAAGGCCATGGAAGCCATTGGCCGCAACCCCGAGGCCGCAGGTGTGGTGCAGACGAACATGATTTTGGCGCTCGCCTTCTGCGAAGCCATCGCCATTTACGCGCTGGTAGTCGCTCTCATCATCAAGTTCGTCTAAAGGTCTCGGCTTCTCGAGACATTCAAGGGGGTAGCGTTTGGAAGCGCTGGGCATCAATCTAGGGGGGCTGCTGGCACAGATCGTCAATGTCGGTCTGCTGCTGTTCTTGCTGTCCCGCTTCGCGTTCAAGCCCATCATGTCCATGCTCGACCAACGCGCCGAGCGGATTAAGGACAGCCTGGAAGCGGCGGAGCGGGCGCGGGCCGACGTGGCCAGCGCGCAAGCCAAGATCCAGGAGCAGTTGGATGACGCCCGCCGTCAGGGGCAGGTCATCATCGAGCATGCGTCGCGGGCGGCAGAGCAGCTGCGTACCGAGACGGTAGACCAGGCGCGCAAGGAGGCCGAGGCACTGTTGGTCAGGGCCCAAGCCGACTTCGCCCTGGAGCGGGAGAAGGCAATGGCGGAGTTGCGCCGGCAGTTTGCCGACCTAACCATGACCGCCGCAGAGCGAGTGGTAAAGCAGTCACTGGATGCTTCTGCCCACCAGCGCCTCATTGCAGAGGTGTTGGAGCAGGGCGGGCGGAACAACTAACCAATGCGCGCAGGTGGCTCGTCCAAACGCTACGCACAGGCTGTTTTTCAGCTTGGTAAAGAACAGAACAAGCTGGCCCTTTGGGCCGAGGGTTTGGACGTGCTGGGGCGTTTGGCCGCAGACGCCGGCTTTCGGCTGGTGATGGAGAGCCCGCGCGTGCCCTTTGCGGCCAAGCGAGACATCCTTCAGCAGCAACTTTCAGGCCAGTTGGTCGATGTGTTCAACCTGGCCCAGTTGCTGGTGATGCGGAAGCGCATCGAGGCCATCCCCGGGCTGGTGCTGGAGTTCGGCCGTATGTATGACGCCGATCGTGGCGTGCAACATGCCCGGGTCACCAGTGCCGTCGCGCTCACTCCGGCCGCGAGGGAGGCGTTGAGCGTGCAGTTGGCCGCCTATACGGGCAGTCAAGTAGTAGTAGAGGACGAGGTAGACCCGTCCATCATCGGCGGTCTGGTAGTGCGCATTGGTGACAAGCTCATCGATGGTAGCGTCAAGGGCCGCCTCGAGACCTTGCATCGACAGTTGGCGAGCGCGTAACCGATGCTGCTGTACAGGTACGTGGAGGCTGCAGAGTTTGCTGCAATCGGCAAGGACCGGGCGATCCGATCGCTGGCCCCTACCACGTACTTCACACCGGACCGCTATGACGATCCGGTGCAGGCGCGGAGAAGACTGGCGTTACCGGGTGTACGCCCCTTTCGGGTGGGCCCTATCATGGAAGAACAAGCCGGGGCAAGCGGTTGGGCGATACCAAGCGTGGTTCAGCCACTCTATGGTCAGCCTGGCGGAGGCCGGGAGTGCCAGACGCCGGCCACGACGTATCTGTTTGGTGGCTACGACATGGTCAGGGGCGCCTATGCTTTCTAGGGAGTTCAGCGAGTCCGATGCCCTTGGCGTGGTGAGCAGCCGGTCATCAAGACAGGCGGCTCGGGTGTTCCGTGTGCTGGACCCGCTGATCGAGGCCGAAGCCCGAGAGCGGCACGCCGAGATGAAGCGCTGGCATGCGGAGACGGCAGATCGCATCGTTTGGTGGCAGGGGCCAGATGGGATCTCTCGTAACCTCCACGTTTTCTTGACGACTGCGGATAGCTCGCACAACTGCAACTTCGAGGGGAACCTCTGGCAGGACGAATCCAGCCGGCGAGGGACGAGTCGCCGTTGGTATACCGACTTTCTGGGCTGGTGTCCTTTACCGGAAGAAAAAGGAACGCTGACGGAAGCTGCCCGCGCTGAATTCTCGCAGCGGTTCTCGGAGTATCTGGAGGCGGTTGCTGGGTGGTCACCCAGCCTGTTGCAAGAGCGTCCTCCCGAGTTGATAGCGAGCTAGACCGGCAACGCCGAATCATTGGAGTAACCTATGGCAATTCGAGCCGAAGACATCCCGTCGATCCTCAAAGATCAGATCGCCCAGTTTGGGGCGGGCATTATGGCGGTGGATACGGGCACCGTTGTTGAAGTAAGCGACGGCATCGCCCGCATTCACGGCCTCTCGGAGGTGCGGGCCAGCGAGTTGCTGGAGTTCCCCCACGGCATCATGGGGATCGCACTCAACCTGGAAGAGGAAAGCGTCGGCGCCATCATTCTGGGTGACTACACCCAGATCAAGGAAGGCGACGAGGTCCGGCTGACCGGCCGCATCGTTGAGGTGCCGGTGGGTGAGGGCATGATTGGCCGGGTGGTCAACGCGCTGGGCGTGCCGCTCGACGGCCGTGGCCCGGTGACCGCCTCGGGCACCTCCGCCATCGAGATTGTGGCGCCCAACGTGGTGACCCGCAAGTCGGTGGATACGCCCATTCAGACCGGCATCAAGGCGATCGACGCCATGATCCCGATCGGCCGCGGACAGCGCCAGCTCATCATCGGCGACCGCTCCACCGGCAAGAGCGCCGTTGCCATCGACGCGATCATCAACCAGAAGGGCACCGGCGTTATCTGCGTCTATGTGGCCATCGGTCAGAAGGCCGCGAAGGTGGCCCAGATGGTCACCATTCTGGAAGAGAACGGCGCCATGGGGCACACGATCGTCGTGGCCGCCAACGCCTCCGACCCGGCAGCTATGCAGTA
>CAXNDA010000208.1:0-3130 GCA_964200875.1 Chloroflexota bacterium
AGCGGGCAATGGCCCCACAGCGTAAGTAATCGCCATAGGAGAAGCCGCCGGGCAGCACAATGCAGTCGCTGCGCTTGAGGTCGCGCTCCTTATGCCACAGGTACGCCACCTCTTGGTGCAGCACCGAATCGAGCACGTGATAGCAATCCATGTCGCTCCACGTGCCGGGGAAGACCACGACACCAAACTTCATAATAAGGACTCCAAGGAAGGTTAGCGGACGCGGTCGGGCTGGTCTCGGCGGCTGGCATCCGAGGGCAGGTTGGCGCCTGCGACGAGTGCAGCCGGCAACGGATAGCGTACACGGGAATGATACAGTCCGCGCAGCGCCGTCTTGAAGAGCTGGCGGACAGTCTCCAAGTCGCGCAACGTGAGATCGCACTGGCTGAGTTCGCCCTCCGCAAGCCGTTCGGCAAAGATGCGGTCGACGATAGCGTCGAGTTGCTCAGGCTGGGTGGTCTCCTCGGACCGGCTGACCGCCTCCACGGAATCCGCCAGCATAACGATGGCTGTTTCCCGCGTCTGCGGCGGCGGGCCTGGGTAGCGGAAGTGCTCGGCCTCCACCTGCTCGTAGAGGTGGGTCGCTTTGTTATAGAACGAGAGGGTCATGCGACACCCGTGGTGCTCGCGAATGAAGGCCACCACCTGCTCCGGAAGCCGGTGTTCCTTGGCCAGCGCGACCCCATCGGGCACGTGGGCAATAATCATCTTGGCGCTGGTATAGGGATCGATCCGGTCGTGGATGTTCTCGCCCCGCCGCTGGTTCTCAATGAACGCGCCGGGGTTCCGCAGCTTCCCGATGTCGTGGTAGTACGCGCCGACTCTCGCCAGCAGCGCATCCCCGCCGACGCCCTCGCACGCTTGCTCGGCGAGGTTGCCTACGAGCAGCGAGTGGTAGTAGGTGCCGGGCGCCTCCTGCAGCATGCGCCGCAACAGAGGGTGGTCGGTCTGCGCCAGCTCGTGAAGTTGCATGCGAGTGGTGACGTCGAACACCAGACCCAGCACCGCGGTGAACCCCACGGTCAAGCCGGCGCTCAGCATACCGCCGCCGGCCACACCCAACGCTTGATAGGGCAACGCCCCGGTCTCGCGGTCGGCGTTCATAAGCCAGAATGCCAGCACCACCAGCACGCCCGCCAGCGCAGCGACGCCGCCAGCCGAGAAGTATTGCAGCACCCGGTTCGCCCGGCCAACCATGATGGCCGCCACGGTGCCGGTGACGAGATAGAGCACCACCTTCTCCAGCGTCTCAATAGCCGAGAGCGGCGAAGCCAATAGGGGGTCCAGCGAGAAGTCGGTAACGTAGGTGCAGAGCACCGCAAGAAACGCAGCAGCAGTCAGGCCAAGTGAGAGTTGCAGCATGACGGCCAGCAACATCGGTGCGGCGGCGAGCGGGAACACCAGGGCCCAGAGCGGCCGACCAGGCAGGGCGAGCTTGGCGGCGAACACCGTCAGCACCAACACCACGCCCAGCAGCAGCAGCCGCCGGTACGACGTGAGGGTAGGCGGCTGTGTGACAAAGATGAATAGCGTAAGCATGCCGGTCATCAACGCCGTCAGCAGGACTCCGCCCCCCAGTTCTGCCAACCGGAAGGGCTGATGCAGCAGGCCCGCCTCGGCCAGCTTCTCCATGTGGAGCGCACTCACCATCTGTCCGTCGCGCAGAATCGTCTCGCCACGGCCGATAGCTATCAGAACCGGGTGCACCTCCTCGACCGCCGCCTCGCGCAGCAATTGCGTCGCCTCAAAATCGACGATGAGGGTCGGCTCCAGCAGTGAGTCCAGCAGTGAGCCGACGACGAGGCGGTCGCTGCTATCGCCTTGCGCCAACCGTTGCAGCAACTGTGCCCGCAACGAGGGCAGCTGCGTGAAGGTGGTCCGCTCGGGGCGGGCCTCCAACAACAGGCGCTCGGTTTCGCGGCGGATGAAGGTCCACTGGTCCTCCGACAGGCTGAGGATCGTGCTCACGGTCGCACGCGGGGGCATGCGTAGTTCCGCCGGCGGTTCCGGAATTCCCGCCTGCAGGGCGCGGGCCTGGTTCAACCACACCACCACGTCTTGGAAGCGCTGAATCTGCCGATCGCCAAGGGTCACATCGGCAATGAGCACCTGCTGGACGGCGTTGGCCACCTCCTACTCGCGCTCCCTCGTCAGCGTCTTACTGGGGTAGGGCGGCACGCTCACTGGCGACTTGACCGTGACCGGAGCGATGCTGCCCTCGCTGAAGTTCGGCTCGGCGGGCCGGAACGGCAACGTCAGCGCCAAGCTCAGGCTAGCGGTCAACGCCACGAAGAACAGCAGCGACCGCCGTAGGGTCAGAAACCGGGGGGCCCGAGCGTTCATGGTGAGGTACTGCACTCCCTCAGGGCCTGCTAGCCCGCCGCGGCCAGCAACTCGGTGACCACTTCGTTAATCAGGCGGCCATCCGCTTTGCCGCGCAGTTGCGCCATCATGGCCGGCATCACCTTGTTCTTGTCGGCGGGGCCCTTCGCCCCAGTCTCGGCGATCACCGTGGCTGCGGTCGCCGCAATCTCGTCGCGCGACAGTTGAGCCGGCAGGTACTTGGTCAAAATCGCCAGTTCGGCCTCTGCCACAGCCGCAAGGTCGGTCCGGCCGGCCTTGCGGAACTCGCCCAGGCTGTCCTGGTGCTCTTTCACCTCGCGGGCGATGATCCGCAGCACGCCGTCGTCATCCGTCGGCCCGCCTTGGGCGACCGCCTGCCCCTTCTCGGCGTCCCACTGCGGCACTTGGGCGTTCTTGATGGCAGCGCGCACCAAGCGAAGCACCGTCTTGGTGCGGTCATCCCCGGCGCGCATGGCGTCCTTCAGGTCAGCGTCTATTTGGTCGGCGAGTGACACAGGCGCCTCACATAGCGATTACGTACGTTTATTATAGCTTCCCGAGCCGGGTGGACATAAGTCCCACTACCAAACGTATGAACTCAGTCTTCGGATGTCGGGCTCATCGCACCGCTGTCGAACCGCGGCTCCGATTGGCGTCGCTTCTCCCGCCCGCCCGCCCTCGTGACCTTTGAGGAAGTGGGGGGCACCCCCACACCCCCGCCTGAGGGGACTCGCCGTCCCCTCAGCAACTGTGTTGCAGGGAGAAGTTGGCGTCCCATGGCGTGTTG
>CAXNDA010000209.1:0-3070 GCA_964200875.1 Chloroflexota bacterium
GCCGTCGGTGAGGTGGACCTCGACGTGCACCATGTGGCGGTAGTAGGCGCCTTTCGCGGTGATCTCGGCGTCGTGGGCCACCGATACCTTGCGGGAGAGCGCTATACGAGCCGGGTCGGCCACCATCGCCTCGGTGAACTGGTCGACGAAGCAGTCACCCTCCAGCAGGTAGGTGGCCAAGCAGTAGGGCAGGTTGAGCTGGGCCGAGGTCAGGCCCTGGGGCTCGTAGGGCCAGCCCACGTGGTCCATGGTGACCTGCGAACCTCGCACCAAGATGTGGTCGACGCCGGCGGGGCCGAAGGGGCGCTCGCGCTGCATGTCGCGCAGCGCGTCGAGCGTGGTGTGGTTGCTGCCGACGCAGGCGTAGAACTTGAGGGCGACCCCCATAGTCTGCCAGGTCTCGCCCAGGCCTGCGGTGAGCTGCGCGAGGTCGAAGCGGTCTTGCGAGCGTGAGAACGTGGTGCAGAAGCCGCCATACTCGCTCTCCAGCACGTTGACGATGCCGGTGAGTCCGCCTTCGGCCAGCAGCGCGCCGTACAGCCCGCTCTGCGACGCGCGTCCGGCGTGCATGCGCTTCACCATGGCTCCGTACTGCGCGGCCATCAGCCCCGATGCCTGGGTGCCGGCGATGCCCAACGCATGCACCGTGCGGTCGGTGTCGAGCCCTAGTCCGCGGGCGGCGGCCGCACCCGCCGAGAACACGCCAAGGGTGGCCCCCGAGTGCCAGCCCTGGCCGATGTGCTCGGGGCCCATGCACAGGCCCACCCGGGGACCGACCTCATACCCAGCGACGGCGGCGGTCAGGAACTCGCGCCCCGTTATGCCCGGCCGGCCCTCGGCGATGGCGATGAGGGCAGGCAGCACCACCGCACCCACATGCAGCACGCCAGCCCGGTGCACATCGTCCAGCTCGAAGCCCTGCACCTGGGTGCCGTTGACCAGTGCGGCGTGGGGTGCTGAGAGCCGCCGGCCGGTGCCCCAGACCGTGCACGTTGCCGAGGTGTCCAGCCCGCCGAGGATGTCCTGCAGGATGCGGCACCACTCCAGGTCGGCGCCATAGAGCGCGCAGCCGAGGGCGTCGAGCATCAGCAGCTTGATGCGCTGCAACACCTCGGTGGGCACGTCCTCATAGCGCAGGCCCGCCACGAACTCGGCGATGCGGTGGGTATAGGGGTTGGCGGTGGTGGCGTCGTGGGTCATGCAATGAGTCCAGGCAGAGGTGGTGCGCTCATTGTGCGGTCGTAGCCGGGCATGCGCAACCGCCTGAGTTGACATAGTGCGCCACCGCTCGGTAGCATTCGCTTTAGTACAAGCGTCGACGGAGACGAGTACGGGCGAGCCCGCCGTCCAGCGAGTCTGGTGTGGTGGAAGCAGACACGGTGACCGCCCCGAACATCCCTCCCGAGCTGCCGTTCGAAAGCCATTGGCGAGTAGGCACGGTCGGAAGCCCGCCGTTAGCAAGGGCAGGAGCGTGATGGCGCTCCGAAAGAGTGGCTGGTCCGGCGAGCCGGGGCGGCAATGAGGGTGGTACCGCGGGTATGTTCCCGTCCCTTTTTGAGGGGCGGGTTTTTTGTCGGCTGCTCGGGTTCCTCCCCCTTGGAGGGGGACGTTAGGTGGGGGTAGAACCGTTGCCTGCTACATCGCCGCAGGTTCAACCCTCCCCTAGCCCCTCCCTGCTAGGGAGGGGAATCAGTCGGGTTCCTCCCCCTTTGAGGGGGAGGTTAGGTGGGGGTAGAACCGTTGCTTACTGCAACACCGGGGTTCAGCCCTCCCCTCACCCCACCCCATACAGGGCGGGGAATAGTGCGGTGGAGGTTTGCCATGCAAGTTACGCTGTACGATACGTCGCTGCGAGACGGCGCTCAGATGGAGGGCATCTCGTACTCGGCTGAAGAGAAGCTGGAGATTACCCGGCGGCTCGACGACTTGGGGGTGAGCTACATCGAGGGCGGGTGGCCCGGCTCGAACCCGAAAGACGCCGATTACTTCCAGCGGGTGCAGAAGCTGCCGCTGCGTAACGCGGTGGTCACCGCGTTCTCGATGACCCGGCGGGCCGGCGGCGACACCGCGGACGACCCCAATATCCGCGCCTTGATGGACAGCGGCGCGTCGGTGTGCACGCTGGTGGCCAAGACCTGGGACCTGCATGTGGACAAGGTGCTGCACACCACCCAGGCCGAGAACCTGCGGATGATCGCCGACTCGGTGCGTTACTTGCGGCAGCAGGGCCGCCGGGTGTTCCTGGACGCCGAGCACTTCTTCGACGGTTACCGCGCCAACCGCGACTTCGCGCTCAAGTGCCTGATGGCCGCGGCCGAGAACGGCGCCGAGTGCCTGGTGCTGTGCGACACCAACGGCGGCTCCATCACCACCGACATCCGCACCGCCGTGCGCGATGTGCAGAAGCTGACGCGCCTGGACTTGGGCATTCACGTGCACAACGACTGCGACCTGGCGGTGGCCAACAGCCTGGCGGCGCTGGACGAGGGCGTGGTGCAGGTACAGGGCACGGTCAACGGCTACGGCGAACGCTGCGGCAACGCCAACCTCTGCTCCATCATCCCGGTGCTGCAGCTCAAGATGGGCGTGCCGCTGGTGGCGCCGCAGAAGCTGGCGGAGCTGACCGACCTCTCTCACTACGTGGCCGAGCTCGCGAACATCCGGCCCGAGCCGAGGGCGCCGTTCGTGGGGGTCAACGCCTTCACCCACAAGGCGGGCCTGCACGCCGACGCGATGGGCAAGGTGGAGGAGAGCTACCAGCACATTCCGCCGGAGTCGGTGGGCAACCGCAAGCGCATTCTGGTGTCAGAGCTGGCCGGGCGCTCAAACGTGGTGCAGAAGGCGGAGGAGCTGGGGCTGAAGCTTGCCGCGGGTGACCCCCGGGTGCGGCAGATTGTGAACAAGGTCAAGGAGATGGAGCAGCTCGGCTACCAGTTCGAGGGGGCCGAGGCCAGCTTCGAGATGCTGGTGCGCCGCATGGACGAGGGCTACGCCGCCCCCTTCGACCTGGTGGACTTCATGGTGGTGGTGGAAAAGCACCGCCGGGGGAGTCGCCGCGATAGCGACACCA
>CAXNDA010000210.1:0-3070 GCA_964200875.1 Chloroflexota bacterium
TCCTCTAATGGCGTTTTACGCCTGATGTGGCACTAGCGCAAGGCGCCTGCGGGGCGCAGGAGGCTTCGAATGCAACGTTTTCTTTCTGGGCGAATGCTGGGTGGGTTGCTGGGTGTGGCCGGGCTCCTCACGGCGGCTTGTTCAACACCAGCGCCGCAGTCCGGCGGCACAACCGGCCCGGCCGACGGCCCGGTGCAGCCAAAGGTGAACCGGGTGGTGATGGCGGTGTTTCCGCCGACGTCCGAGAACAATGACCCACGCGGGGATCGCGGCCCCACCAACTGGGTGCACCGTCCCTACTACGAGTACCTGGTGGGCGTGGACCCCGAGACCGGCAAGTACTCGCCGCAGCTCGCCACCTCGTGGAAGCTGGAGCCGGACGGCAAGTCGTTCCGCTTCAAATTGCGCACCGGTGTGCCGTTTCACCACGGCAAGGGCGAGTTCGGGCCCGACGCCCTGATCGACACCTTCAAGTTGCAAACGCGTGACGCGCAGATCGAGGGCGTGAACGCCACCAGCAACATCTACAATCTGCTGAACCCCCTCATCGACCGTATCGAGAAGACCGGTCCGGACGAGGCGGTGATGCACCTCAAGACCACCGACGGCACCTTCATGCTCACCATCAGCGAGCAGCGGGGCGTGTTCTACATGATCAGCGCCCAGCACTTCAACGAGCTGAACCCGCCCACCTGGCAAACCGGCCCCGCCGCAGGCACCGGCCCCTACATGTACAAGGAGCGGGCGCAGGCGCAGTACTTCCGTTACGAGCGGGCGCCCTACAAACATTGGCGGGTGACGCCCGACTTCCCGGAGTTTGAGTTCCGCTTCATCAAGGAAGCCTCCACGCGTATGGCCGGTCTGCTCGCGGGCGAGGTGCACATGGCCGACCTGCCCGATGACCAAAAGGCGGAGGCCGAGAAGCGCGGCTTCAAGCTGCTGGCTGGCAAGGTGCCCGGCCTGCGGTCCATGATCAAAATATGGTGCTGCCACCTGAACGACTCCAAGGATCTCAGCAGTGGCTGGATGCACCCCGAGAGCCCATTGGCCGACGTGCGGGTGCGGCGGGCGTTGAGTAAGGCCATCGATCGCACCCAGCTCAACAAAGCCTTCTTCCGCGGCCAAGGCGATCTGATCCACAACATCCACTTCCACCCCACCCGGCAGGGCTGGGATCCCAGTTGGGTCAATCGCTTCCAGGAGCACCTGGGCTTCGACGTGGAGGCGGCCAAGAAGCTGCTGGCCGATGCCGGCTACGGCCCCAACAATCCTATGGAGACCAATATCCTGTTCCCCACCGAGAGCTACGGCTACTCGGGCGGCGAGGACATCATGGACGCCATCGCTGGCATGTGGCGTAACGTCGGGGTCAAGGTCAACTACCTCACCATCGAGCCGGCGCAGCGCACGCAGCGCAGCAACGCCTACTCGCTGTTCAACCACCTGGTACTCGGCGGCACCGCCTCGGATAGCTGGACCGGCATCACCACCTATGGCAGCACCCAGGGCACGTCGAAGGGTACCGGCATCGAGCTGCCGGAGGCCGACCGCGTGCTGGCGCGCATCC
The DNA here is from genome assembly GCA_964200875.1 of Chloroflexota bacterium. GTDB lineage: Bacteria > Chloroflexota > Dehalococcoidia > SHYD01 > SHYD01 > SHYE01. The sequence continues at coordinate 1,568 of CAXNDA010000210.1, forward strand.
GCAACACCGTGGACGACGCCGAACAAGAGAAGCTGTGGCGCGAAGCCGGCGAGGCCCTCTTCACCGGCGTGCGGGAGATTCCGCTGCTGTGGATACCGGTGGAGACCGCAGTTGACCCGAAGATCGTGGCCGGCTACCAGTTCCCCGGCGCCATCACCGGTGCCTGGACGCATGTGTTCAACATCAAGGCTGCCCGTTAGCCGGCAGCAAGACTGAGGAGATTCCATGCTCACGCAAGCTGATAACGACTACCTGTGCAGGGTTGGCCAAGGCACCCCAATGGGCACCCTGCTGCGGCGCTTCTGGATGCCGGCCATCATCGCGACCGAGCTGCCGGAGCCTGACTGCGCGCCGGTGCGCTTGCGCCTGCTGAGCGAGGACCTGGTTGCCTGGCGCAACACCGATGGCAGCGTCGGCATCATGCAGAATGCCTGCCCGCACCGTGGCGCCAGCATGTTCTTCGGCCGCAACGAGGAGAACGGCCTCCGCTGCGTGTACCATGGCTGGAAGTTCGATACGACCGGCGCCTGCGTCGACATGCCGAACGAACCCGCCGAGAGCAACTTCAAGCACAAGATCAAGGCCTCGGCCTATCCCACCGAAGAAGCGGGTGGTGTGGTGTGGGTGTACATGGGCCCGCCGGAGCTGAAGCAGGCGCTGCCGCGCCCCGAGTGGACGCTGGTGCCGCCCGAGCAGCGGGTGGTGACCAAGTACCAGCAGGAGAACAACTGGGTGCAGGGCTTGGAAGGCGGCATCGATAGCAGCCACGTCTCGTTCTTGCACAGCGTGGTGGCCCAGCACAAGGCCAACTACAACGCCGATGCGCTGGCGGGCGTGGGCAGCCCGCTGTTCTCGGCCGATAAGGCGCCGGAGTTCCGGGTGGCCACCACCGATTTCGGCCTGATGATCGGCGCCCGCCGCCGAGTGGGAGAGGAGAAGGACTACTGGCGCGTGACGCCCTTCTCGCTGCCCTTCTACACCGTCATCCCCAACCTGCCCGAGGGTGATCCGCACTTCTCCGGCCATGGATGGGTGCCCATCGACGACGAGCATTGCTGGCTGCTCAGCTACTCCTGGCACCCCAGCCGCCCCATGAGCGACTTCGGCGAAGAGCCGGGCCATCCCGCGCACTGGGCGCCCATGAAGCCCGGCACCCGCATTCCCCGTGCCTGCGCCGAGAACGACTACGAGATCGACCGGGAGATGCAGCGGAGCCAGAACTACACCGGCATCGCCAACGTCTCGATCCAAGACCGCGCGATCCAGGAGACTATGGGGGCGATCTACAACCGCACCAAGGAACACCTGGGCAGCGCCGACACCGCCATCATCATGATGCGCCGCCTGCTGATGAAGCTGGCCCGCGAACTCGAGGCGGGCGCCGAGCCTTACGCCGCCCAGCACGGTGAGGTGCTGACGGTGCGGTCGGCGGGTTACATCGCCCCCGCCGGCATATCCTTTGTGGAACACAGCGAGCCCTTGATGCGAGTGAGCGTGAAGTAA
>CAXNDA010000211.1:0-3055 GCA_964200875.1 Chloroflexota bacterium
GGCCGCAAACCTTCCCAACCTCGACCAACTTGCCGCCGAAAGCGTGTGCGGGCTGGTGCAGCATGTGGCGACGGCCATTACCCCCGGCAGCGGCCCGGGCCACCTGGCGCTGTTCGGCTACGACCCGCTGGAGTTCGACATCGGCCGGGGTGTGCTCGAAGCCCTCGGCATCGACTTCGAGCTGCGGATGGGCGACCTGGCGGCCCGCGGCAACTTCTGCAGCGTCGATGACGCCGGCGTCATCACCGACCGCCGCGCCGGCCGCATCGCCACCGAGGTGAACGCCGAGCTGTGCAAGCTGCTGCGCGACATCACTCTGGATGGCGTGGAGGTGTTTGTGCAGCCGGTGGAGGGGTACCGCTTCTGCCTGGTGCTGCGAGGCCTAGGTCTGCAGGACGGCCTGACCGAGACCGACCCACAGCGAGAGGGCATGAAGCCCATGGCCGTGCAGGCCCGCCGGCCCGAGGCGGAGCGATCTGCCGCGCTGGTGAACGAGTGGATCGCCAAGGCTGCCGAGCGGCTGAAGGGCCAGAAGCCTGCCAATATGGTCCTGTTGCGCGGCCTGGCTACCCGGCCGAACATCCCCGCCATGTCCGAGGTGTTCAATCTCAACCCCGCTGGCGTGGCCATTTACCCCATGTATCGTGGCCTGGCCACGTTGGCCGGCATGAAGGTGTACCACGGCGGGCATGACATTCACGAAGAGGTAGCGCTGACGAAGACCCTGTGGAATGATCACGACTTCTTCTTCGTGCACTTCAAGAACGCCGATTCGGCAGGCGAGGACGGTGACTTCGCCCGCAAGGCCAAGGCGCTGGAGTTGCTCGACTCCGCAATCCCCGCCATCCGCGACCTCAAGCCCGATGTCCTGATGGTGACCGGCGACCACGCAACGCCGTCGATTCTGAAGGCGCATAGCTGGCACCCGGTGCCGTTCCTGCTGAACGCGCCGTGGCGGTATCCCGACGACGTGCGGCAGTTCACCGAGCGTGCCTGCCGCGATGGCGAGTTTGGCCGGATTCCCGGCACCGATGTGATGCCGCTGGCCATGGCCCACGCCATGAAACTGGCGAAGTACGGGGCCTAGCGGCCCGCCCGAAAAATACGAGGAGTCGATATGCCCCGAACCCCATTCCTGGCCGGAAACTGGAAGATGAACTGCACTATCGCCGAGTCCAAGGCGCTGGTGAACGCTGTGCTGCCCGAACTCGACGCGATCAAGGGCGCTGATCGCGTGCTCTGCCCGCCGTTCACGGCGCTGGCCACCGTGTCGGAGCTGCTGGCCGGCTCCTCGGTCAAGGCCGGCGCCCAGAACATGCACTTCCAGGACCGAGGCGCCTTCACCGGTGAGATCTCTGCCGCGATGATCAAGGAGCTGGCGGAGTACGTGATCATCGGCCACTCCGAGCGCCGTATCCACTTCGCCGACAAGGACTACCAGGTCGGGCTCAAGATGGCCGCCGCGCTAAAGGCCGGCCTGAAGCCGATTCTCTGCGTGGGCGAAAACGCCGACCAGAAGGAGAACGAGTGGACCGAGAGCGTGCTGGCTGGCCAGGTGCTCTCGGCCCTGCGGGACCTCAGCCCCAGCGCCGACATCATTGTGGCCTACGAACCGGTGTGGGCCATCGGCACCGGCGCCCCCGCCCAGCCCGAGGAGGCGCAGCACGCCTGCGGCTTCATCCGCGAGCAGATCGCCGGCCGGTTAGGCGACGAAGCCGCCGCTCGCACCCGCATTCTGTACGGCGGCTCGGTCACCGCGAAGAACATCACCGACTTCATCGGTCAGGCCGACGTGGACGGCGCGTTGGTGGGCACCGCTGCCCTGCGTGCCGACGAGTGGATTGCGTTGGTAAAGGCTGGGGCCGAGGCGGCGGGCGCGAAGTCGTAGCGTAGCGGTGTGACAGCACCCAAGCCATTACTGGTTGCCATCGTGGGGCCAACGGCCGTCGGCAAGACGGCGTTGGCCCTTGAGCTTGCCCACCGTTTCCCGCTTGAGGTGGTCTCGGCCGATAGCCGGCAGGTCTACCGCGGCATGGACATCGGCACCGCCAAACCCACCCAGGCCGAGCGCGCCGCGGTACCACACCACGTGATCGACGTGGTGGAACCCGACGAACCCTACACCCTCGCCGACTACCGGCGCGACGCGCTGGCGGCCATCGTGGGCATCCAGCAGCGTCGTCATCTGCCGGTGCTGGTTGGTGGCACCGGACTCTACTACCGGGCCGTCACCAGTGGCATGCAGATTCCGGAAGTGGCGCCTGACCACGCGTATCGGGCCGCCCTAGAAGCGCGGGCAATCGCCGAGGGCCACGACGCGCTGCATCGAGAGCTGGCGGCTCGCGATGCGGCTGCGGCCACGGCCATCGATCCGCGCAACGTGCGCCGCGTGATACGCGCCCTGGAGGTGCAGCACGTTACCGGGCGTCCCTTCTCCCAGCAGGCGCAGCCGGTAGACCCACCGTTCTGCGTCATCACCATCGGTCTCTCCCTCGATCGGGCTGTCCTCTATCGCCGGGTGGACCAGCGGGTCGATGCGATGATGGCCGCCGGTCTGCTGGACGAGGTGGAACGCCTGCACGCCCGCGGCTACGCCTGGAGCTTGCCCTCCATGAGCGGCATCGGCTACCGGCAGTTGGGCGAGTACCTTCGGGGCGAGCGGACACTAGGCGAGGCCGTCGGCCGCATCAAGCTCGATAGTCACGCCTACGTGCGTCGTCAGTACACCTGGTTTCGCAAGGAGCCCGGCATCGAATGGCGGGATGCTGCCGAATTCGAGGCGGCGCTGGATGACCTGACCCTTCGCATCGAGTCTCTGTTCCCCTGAAGTGACTATCTTAAAGCGCTCGACGGTCATCGAATCGCGGGCGTGCCCCCCCTGATGCTTTCGACGGCGATCAGGCAGCAGAGGCCCCGCGCACGTGTGGTATGGGGCGGGCTGTTTGCTGAGCTTGTCGAAGCGACCAGCAGGGTTGGGGTACCAGTTCTGATCGTCACTCAATGCCTCACGACGACCTCTCGCCGAGCTGCCTGCACCTGAGTGCGCCGCACACCG
>CAXNDA010000212.1:0-3033 GCA_964200875.1 Chloroflexota bacterium
TTAGCTCTAACCCGCCCACCGTGTCGGACTTCGAGTCTAACCATGCGAAGGGTAGGCAGCCGCGTGGCATCGAGCGCCAGGACGCCGCTGTCCATCGCGGGATCTCGGTGTTCCTCAACCGGGAAGACGCCATTGCTGCTGCGCAAGCATTCCCCGCACTGGGCGGATACCTGGCTGAGCTAGAGATTTTGGACAGCGATGCCGACATCATCTTGGTACCGTCGAGCGTCGTCCGAGGCAGCAGCCATCGAACACTCTTGGGCGAGCCCCAGCCTTCTTGCTCCGGGTCAAGTCGGTGTCGCCTGTTCTTTAGGCATTCGGACTTGGGGGACGGCTCTTGGTATGCTAGAGTCGCCATATGGGATACGAGCTATGGGATGCCGAAACCAACAATCGGGTTGGCTGCTATCGAACCGAGCGAGCCGCACTGAAGACTGTAGCGGTAGAGGTAGATGAGTACGGAGAAACATCCGCTGAGGTCACGAGCCTCGCGTTGCTTCACCGGGACAGCGCCGGTAGCGTCTCCGTACTCGCAGCGGGCGTCCCGCTAGCCCAGATGGCGCGCGCCGCCGGTCATGGGGCACCCCGTCGCAAGCCCACGCCAGTTCTTCCCAGCGCAAGCTAACGTAGGCCACCACCCGTCGAGCGGAGTTCAGCACGCGACGCAGATGAATGGAGGCTCGGCAATGAAGCGGCGTTCAGCGAAATCAGCCACATTGGATGGAGGCTCAGGGATGCACCCTAGGCTCGCCAAGCTGACGGTCGCCGAGCGAGAGGGCGTGCTCCACTCCATCCGAGCCGCCTTCGGATCGCGGCCAGACCTACCTGAGGGCCCCGAGTTCGTGGACGAGATGAAGGGCGCTTGGGCGCGGTTCACCCGGACTGATGGCTGACGTTCTGCTGGATACCACGGTGTTCATCGACTATTACCGCGGGTATGCCGGAGCACAGGCCGTTATCGATCAGGTGCTCAGCGGCGCAGTCGTCGCATCGTTCTCGCCGATTACGACACTGGAAGTGAGTGTCTTCCGGCACTTAGGTCTCGATGAGCAGGCCGCCTATCGTGACCTCATGAGCCTGCTGGAGGAGGCGCCGCTCACCAGCGTCATCGCCTTGCTCGCGGCGCGCAAGCTTCGAGCCCTGCCCAACCCGGGGAATGAGCGCCTCATTCGGGATGCGCTCATCGGTGCGACGGCAGAATCCCGAGGCGAGACCGTTCTCTCCCGCAACGCCCGTGACTTCCGGACACTTGGCATCACTTTCCGAGAGTATTGAACCAATGGACAAGCAAGCAATCATCCTCACTGGGCTCTCCTACACCGGCAAAACCGTCATTGGCAAAGCCATCGCGCAGATGCTCGGCTGGCCGTTCACCGACACCGACGACCTGTGCGTCTCGATTGCCGAGGGCAAGAGCATCCCCGACATCTTCGCCGAGTGGGGCGAGGACCGGTTTCGCGCCATCGAGAAGCAGGCGCTGAGCATGGCGTGCAGCCGGGGCCGGGTGGTGGTGTCCACCGGCGGCGGCGCGGTGCTGGACCCGGCAAATCGGGTGCTGATGCAGGGCGCCGGCGTGGTGTTCTGGCTCGATGCCAAGCCCAGCACCATCTACCAGCGCATGCTGCGCGACCAAGAGCAGACCGAGAACCCCGTGGTGCGCCCGCTGATGCATGGAGAAGGAGCATTGGAACGCATCGCCTCCCTGAAGGACGCACGCCTGCCCCAGTACAGCGCGGCCGCCGACTGGGTGGTGCCCACCGACACGCTGGATCAGTCCGAGGTGGTGGCCGAAGTGCTGCGGATGTACGGCCGGCTGAAGGGGCGGCTGGGCACACCCTCGGGCGGTGTGCCCTCTCTGGGCGAGGAGCCGGATACCCTTGGGGAGACGCCGCACGGGCAGGCGCTGCCGCAGACCACCACCGGTGCGGCCGCCGTCGTCAGCACCAACAGCGGGTCGTACCCCGTCTTCGTCGGCAACAAGACGCTGAACACACTCCCCGCCAAGCTCAAGACGCTGGGACTCACCGGCACCGTCTACGTGGTGGCCGATAGCAACGTCGCCCGTCACTACGGCGAGCGGACGGAGGGTCTGCTGCGTCAGGCGGGCTTCAACGTCGAAAGCTATGTGTTCCCGGCAGGCGAGGCCAGCAAAACGCTCGATACCGCCATTGGCCTGTACGACTGGCTGATGGCCCGGCGCGCTGAACGCCGCCACACCTTGGTGGCGCTCGGCGGCGGCGTGGTCGGCGACTTGACCGGCTTCGTAGCAGCCACCTACCTGCGCGGCATGCCCTTTGTGCAGGTGCCGACGACGCTGCTGGCCATGGTCGACGCCAGTATCGGCGGGAAGACCGGCGTCAACCGCAGCGCCGCCAAGAACCTGGTGGGCAGCTTCTACCAGCCTCGGATGGTGCTGATGGACGTGGAGCTGCTGCGCACGCTGGGCGACCGCGAGCGTAACGAGGGCTGGGCCGAGGTCATCAAGCACGCCTTCATTCGCGACACAGCGCTGCTGAAGAGCATGGAGGACAACCGGGACGCGCTGCAGGCCCTCGAACCGCGGATTACCGCCCAAGTAGTAGCTGCCAGCGCGGCTATCAAGGCCGATGTGGTGAGTCAGGACGAACGGGAGTCGGGGGTGCGGGCCATTCTCAACTTCGGGCATACTATCGGCCACGGACTGGAAGCGGCCGGCGACTACGACGCGCTGCTGCACGGCGAGGGTGTCGCCATTGGGATGGTCGGCGCCGCCCGCATCAGCAACCGCATGGGCTTGCTCAGTTCCGACGAGGCCGGACGCATCGAAGCCGATATCGCCAGCTTTGGCCTGCCGGTCCAGGCGTCGAACCTCGACCTGGACCGTGTGCGAGCCGCCATGAAGCTCGACAAGAAGGTCGAGAACTCCACCAATCGCTGGATCCTGCTGCCGAAGCTCGGCGAGACAGTGATTCGCGCGGACGTACCGCAAGCGATGGTGGATGACATTCTGCAGGAGCTGGTGAGATAAGCGATGGAACCGTTCCGCTTCGACGC
>CAXNDA010000213.1:0-3023 GCA_964200875.1 Chloroflexota bacterium
GTCCACCGCGCCGATGGGCCCGCTGGCCGCTCCATAGAGGACGACCACGCCGCGGTTGCCCAAGCACGCCAGGTCCTGCTGGAACGTCGCCTTACCCACAGCGTCGTAAATGGCCTTCACGCCGGCGCCGCCGGTAATGCGCATCACCTCAGCCGCGAAATCCTGCGTCGCATAGTTGATGACGTGATCGGCGCCCGCGGCGCGAGCAACCGCGGCCTTCGCTTCGCTGCTGACGGTCGCAATCACCTCTCCACCCAGCAGCTTCGCCATTTGCACCAGCAGTTGCCCCACGCCTCCGGCGGCAGCGTGCACCAGCACCCGGTCGCCCGGCTGCACGTGATAGGCGCCGTGGGACATGGCGTACGCCGTGCGCGCTTGCAGCAGCGCGGGAATGGCCCGCTGCGGGTCCATGCCGGCCGGCACCTTTACCAGATGGCCGACCGGCAGCGCGGCCAACTCGGCGTAACAGCCACGGGGTCCTTGGCTCGCCACCACCTCGCCCACCGCGAACCCGGTGACACCGGCGCCCACTGCGACCACCGGACCCACGGCTTCGCTCCCAAGAATCGCGGGGTAAGCGTCGGCTGCCGCCTGACCGGAGCCTCGGCGCGACATCGTGTCCGAAAAGTTGATGCCGGCGGCCTGCACCTGTACCAACACCTGACCCGGCCCGGCCACGGGATCCGGAGCATCCTCATACACCAGTCGCTCGGGGCCTCCGGGCTCGTGCAATACCACTGCTTTCATACGGTCATCCCTTCATGTGTCATGCTCACCGCCCCGGCGGAGTTTGGACCGGCTGCTTGGCTAAGTATGACGCACCGGCAGCAACCACCCAACAGCCAACCACCACCCAGAAGGCCCAGGTGTAGGTGCCGAACAGATCATAAAACGCGCCGATGCACACCGGACCAAAGGCGTTGGCAACCGTAACGAACGGGCGTACCGCGCCACTCACCGCACCCAGGTTCTGCCGCCCAAAGTAGTTGGCGAGATTGAGGGGCCTCAGTAGGAAGAAGCCGCCGATCATCAGCCCATGAAACCCGCTCGCCAGCACCAGTGTCGGCACGTCCACAATCACCACGATAAACAGCACGACACTGAATGCGGTCAGCAGCGATTGTGCGGTCAACAGATGCCGCACCGAGAACCTCGGCGTGAAGACGCCCCACAGGAATCGCCCCGACACCGATCCGAGCCCATAGGCGGTGGCGGCGAAGGCAGCATCCTGCCGGCTGAAGCCCAGATCGGAGAAATAAGGCAACCACTGGATCTGGAACCCGCCCAGGCCAATGCTCGAAAGGCTCCAGGCCACCACGATCAGCCAGAAGGCCGGCGACCGCATGGCCTCACTTCGGGTGAAGGCCGCCTCTTCCGGCGGACGCGGGGCCGCTGCCTGGCCACTCAGCGGCGGCGGGGGCGCAGCCGCTCCATCCGGCAGCAGGCCCATATCCTCCGGCCGGGTGCGAATCAGGAACGACAGCGCCCCCAAAACCACCAGCGTGAAGAGACCCAGCACCAGCCAACCGTTCTGCCACGTGGTGAAGCTCAGCAGTATCGCCACCACTGCCGGGGCCAGCAGAGCCCCCATCGCGGTGCCAGAGGTCGCCAGGCTGAGTGCAAGCCCACGACGGCGCACAAACCACTTGGGGACCACCGTGCCGCTCAGCATGTCGTTGGCGCCGATCACGGAGAAAGAACCGAGTACCCCATAGAGCACGTAGAGCTGCCATAGCTCGGTCACGGCGGAGAGTCCCAGAATGGCGAGACCCAGTGTCACCGCCGACCCCAACAGGATGAGCTGTGGCCCCCGGCGAAGGTCCTGCCACGGCCCCAGCAATGGCGCCATCAGGCCCGACAACACCGACCGGATGGTCATGGCGCCCAGGTACGCCGAGCGGCTCCAGCCAAGCTCCGTCGTCATCGGAACGGCAAACGCGCCGAACGCCCAGAAGGCGACGCCGTTGCTGACCGCCCCACTCCCGAAGGCGGCAGCCACCAAGACCCAACCATCGAAGAACCGTGGACGGCGAGGAGAGGGAGACACGCGGCACAGTATACGGCAACCAATCCGCAACGCCTGGGTTTGACACCACTCCCGCTACTCAGTACTGTCGCGCGACCAAGGCCCCGCCCTTGGGCCCATCGCTAGCAGGAGGAAGCAGATGAGTGAACCGATCCGCTTGACCATAAACAACACCCCGCAGTCGGCCGAGGTCGAGCCCCGCACCCTCCTCGTGCACTTCTTGCGCGACCAGCTCGGCCTGACCGGCACCCACATCGGCTGCGATACCTCGCAGTGCGGCGCCTGTACCGTGCATCTCGACGGCGACGCCGTGAAGTCCTGCACCGTGCTCGCGGTACAGGCCGACGGCTGCCAGATCACCACCATCGAGGGGCTCGGCAGCGTCGAGGCGCTCCACCCGTTGCAGGAGGGCTTCTGGGAGAGCCACGGTCTGCAATGCGGCTACTGCACGCCGGGCATGATCATGGCGGCGGCTGGCCTGCTGCAGCGCGTACCCAACCCCAGCGAGGACCAGATTCGCCGGTCGCTCGAGGGCAACCTCTGCCGCTGTACCGGCTACCACAACATTGTGCGTGCGGTGCAATATGCCGCCGCAAAGATGCAGGGTTAGGAGACGGCCATGACCACCCAAATGACACCAAACATGGTGGGCCGGCCCATCAAGCGGCGCGAAGATCCACGCCTGATCACCGGCGGGGCCACCTACACCGATGACGTACGCCTCATCGATATGCACTACATGGAGATCGTGCGGTCACCCTACGCCCACGCCCGCATCGTCTCCATCGACTCCTTGGCGGCAAAAGCGCTGCCAGGCGTCGTAGCTGTGTATACCGCAGTCGACGTCAAACACCTTGGGCCCATGCCGTCGGTCGACCCGGTGCACTACGTCCTCGCTGATGGTGGGGTGAAGCACGTGGGCGACCCGGTCGTCGCCGTTGTGGCTACCTCCCGCGGTGCAGCGCGCGACGCTGCCATGGCCGTACAGATCGACTAC
>CAXNDA010000214.1:0-3001 GCA_964200875.1 Chloroflexota bacterium
CGGCGAACGCGCACACCAACGCCGGCGGTGGGCACACCCGCCGCCACCGGGACGCCCGCACCCACGCGGACACCTACCGCCACTGCCACCATCACGAACACGCCCCTCGCTACCGCCACTGCCACGGCGACACTCACCCCGACCGCAACCCCCACGGATCCGGCCATCTGGCGGCCGGCCCTGCAGACCAGTTGGCAAATACAGTTTAACGGCAGCCTCGACACCTCGCTGAACGTCCAGATGTTCGACGTTGACGTGTTCGACACCCCCGCTTCGACCGTCGCTGCGTTGAAAGCGAAGGGCGCTGCCGTGGTGTGCTACATGAGTGCCGGCAGTTGGGAGGACTGGCGCCCCGACGCCGCCAGCTTCCCGGAGTCGGTCAAAGGCAACAGTAACGGATGGCCCGGAGAGCGGTACCTCGACATCCGGCAGTATCTGATACTGGCGCCGATCATGGCAGCGCGGCTTGACCTCTGCAAGGCCAAGGGCTTCGTCGCTGTGGATTTCGACAACGTCGATACCTATAGCCACCTCAACACCGGCTTCTCGCTAACTGCGCAAGACCAGCTCAATTACAACAAGCTGCTTGCGGCGCTGGCGCACCAACGCGGCCTCTCGGCGGGCCTGAAGAACAACTTGGAGCAGGTAAAGGATCTTTTGCCGCACTTCGATTGGGCCATCAACGAATCGTGCTTCGTGTACAACGAATGCGACTTGCTGCTGCCCTTTGTTCAGGCGGGCAAGGCGGTGTTCGTCATCGAGTACGATACGCCGACCTCAAGCTTCTGCGGGCCGGCCAACGTGCGGAACTTCAACGCGATGCGCAAGAACTGGTCGCTCGACGCTTGGCGAGAGCCCTGCCGCTAAGCGCTGCGATTCGGTCGATACAAACAGGATGCCGGACCTTTGGGTCCGGCATCCTGCGTGCGTGCACCTCCACCATCTCGCCGTTCAGCGCTCCCCCACAGGGCGACGCACGAGGGCTTCCGCCCTGTGGCCGGTTAGGGCCGCGAGCGCAACGGTGAGGAGCGAACGGCGGATGTGCGGCATGCGGAGCCTCCTGTGATCCAAAGGCGGTCTAACCAGTGCAGTGCAGCGTATACCGGAGAAGCCTTACAAGTGACTAAAAGCGTGACAGATTTGCTCTGAATTGGTGATTTTGTCACCCTTTGGCGGAGGGCCGACGGCTGAGGCGCGGTTATTCGCGACACGATTGCTTCGGCGCCTGGCGGCTTCTCGCAATGACGGTGTCCCCACCGGTAGGCGTCATTGCGAGGCCGGCGTCAGCCGGGCGTGGCAATCGTGAACGGGCGCGCGTCGGGCTGAAGGCTGGGGGCGCGGTATACGCGACACGATTGCTTCGACGCTTGGCGGCTGCTCGCAATGACGGTGCCCCTACCCCTACCCCCGCAGCAGGTCGCTGGCGTACTCGCCGATCATGATGGTGGTGAAGTTGGTGTTGGCGTGGGTCACCACCGGCATGATGCTGGCGTCGGCCACGTACAGGTTGTCCACGCCGTGCACCTTCAGCCGCTGGTCCACCACGGCCTGCGGGTCGGCGCTGCGGCCCATCTTGCAGGTGCCCACGCCGTGGTGATAGGTGCCGTGGGTCGAGCGAGCATAGCGGCCCCAGTCCTCTTCCAGCCCCGGCGAGACCAGCGGGCCGTAAAACTCGGCCATCGAGGGATGCTGGGTCAGGTCGAACAGGAACTGCATGGCGGTGGTCATGGCCCGCAGGTCCCGGTCGTCGTCGAGCATGGCGCACTGCACGTCGGGCAGCGCCGCCGGGTCGTTGCTGGTCAGCGTCAGGCGTCCGCGGGCGCGCTGCTCCAGCAGGTTGGCCGAAACCGGCATCAGGGCCCGCATACCCTGCACCCGGGTGGGCGCGCGCATGGAGAGGTGGAAGTCAGCGCACGGTTTCGAGGGGTCGCTCTTGTACATAATGCTGAAGCGCGGCACCACCCAGTCGGGGTTGAAATCGCCGTGCCCTTCGAAGGTCATGCTGACAGTGGCGTGGTCCTGATAGTTCTCGCCCACGCCCGGCAGCGCATGCCGCAAGGGCACCCCCAGCCGCCGTAACTCAGCCTCGGGCCCAATGCCCGAGAGCATGAGGATCTGCGGGCTGTGGTACACCCCGGCGCACAGCACCACCCGATCGGCGGCGGCCGTCTGCACCTCCCCAGCGCGCTCGTAGCGCACGCCGGTCACCCGCTTGCCCGCCATCTCCAGCGAATGGACCGTGGCTTCGGCGATGATCGTCAGGTTCGGGCGGCCACGGGCAGGGTCCAAATAGGCGGTGCGGGTGGAGACGCGGACGCCATCCCGCTGGTTGTAGGGGCGGGCGCACACACCAAGCGGGTCGGGGCTGTTCAGGTCGTCGCAACGAGGTATGCCCATGGCCAGCGCCCGGTCGATGAACGCTTGCACCGGCGGGGCCGCCTCGTCCTCGAACCGAAAGGGTCGCTTTACATAAATGGGACCGTTGGCGCCGTGGATGGGGCTGTCGGGGAAGTCTTGGTCGGCCTCCATACGCATGAGGATAGGAAGCATGCGATCGTAGCTCCAGCCGGTGTTGCCCTGCGCCACCCAGGTGTCGAAGTCGTGCTTCAGCGGGCGAATGGCCCCGGTGACGTTGACCGACGAGCCACCGCCCATGAGCCGGCCCGCCACCTTGTACAGCGTGCTGCCGTCCTCGCGCCGCGTGGTGGGGTACATCAGCACGTCGGGCGATTCCAGCAGCAGGCGGGGCTGCAGGTCGATGCGCTCCACCAGCTCAGGCAGCGGGTCGGGGTCGGGCCCCGCCTCCAGCAGCAGCACCCGCAGCGCAGCATTCTCTGAGAGGCGCGCCGCCAGGGCACAGCCCGCCGAACCGCCACCCACCACAATGATGTCGTAGCCCGTGGATTCCATAAGGTACTCCTTTGTTTACCGAGGCCAAGCCGGCGCACCAGCCGAGTTCGGCGCCACCCGAGACCCGGTTGTTAGGGTGAGCTTCTACCCT